>NZ_JAMTCC010000022.1:0-93328 GCF_025370265.1 Shewanella septentrionalis
TTTTTTGCTTCAAGAGCCTACGATGGTGTTCTCACACCCAAAGTGAAACACCAATTCGCAGAGATTACGCATAAAGCACTAAGACAATTTCTAAGCGACAGTATCAATGAACGATTAAAATTTGCTATTGGTGGAGATAAGCCAGTTGTTGAAGATAAAAACTCAAGCGAGTCTTTAATAATTTCCGATGACGAAAAAAATTATAGTCATTACAACAGATGAAGAAATAGAAGGTTTCAATATTATTAAAGCCATCTTGAGGCAAAAATTAGAAGTAAATAGAATTATTGCGAGAGATACACAAAGCTACTTTGGTGTGTTACTAGATGACAACAATCGTAAACCTTTATGTCGATTGCACTTTAATGCCAAACAAAAATACCTAGGATTAATGGATGCTAATAAAAATGAAACTCGTCATCCCATTAGTTCAGTAGACGATATTTTTAATTATAGTGAACAACTACTTACTACAGTCACTTTTTACGAGTAATGATTTAAATACTAGCGGAGCAGTATTGCGGGCAGAACTGCCCCGCTAGTTTCCTTCTTGCGATGAAATGACTTTATTACCCTCATCCACATCGACTCGTACCCGCAGAAAGCTGGCAAATCTGGGTAAGCCATTTACGGTAAGACCTAAATATTTATAGGTGATGATTGCGCCCACGGCGGGGGGATGTTGACGCTCTGCGAGATTAAAACCTGTGCCTATGTTGAAAACCCGGCCGTCTGGGGTTTGCACTCTTATTGCACCCATTTGCCCTGCAAATTGACCTTTACCTGGAATATGGCCGATCACTGTCGCTTCAGCATCATAATAGGGTTTTAATTTCATCAAATTAGGATTGCGGCCACTGACATACATCGCGGAGCTGCGATGCAGCATTAATCCTTCAGCGCCTTTAGCAACTAAGCTATCAAGTTTTTGATACAGAGCTTCCAGACTGTCCACTTGGAACTGCGCTATAACTTCAAGATAATGCGATTTATCGCTTAATTCGGTCAACGCAAATTGATAGCGATGTTGAAAGTCGCCACCCGCCTTAGGCACATCGAACACCATAAATCGCACTTTGCGCCAATCATCATCCTTAGCTAAGGTTTGTCGAACTATGCTCGACATCGCTTCAAACTGACCTCGCCCAAGCCATAATTCACCATCGAGGGGATAATTCGGAAAATTCGCGATAAACCAAGTTGGAGCAGCAATAAGATTACCTTGCCGAGTCAATAATGCCTCTCCGTTCCAGTAACCTCGAACTCCATCAAGTTTTTCGCTAATCAAAAAGTCGTGAATATTAATCTCTTGCTGGGCATCAAACTCAGTTGCCAACTGTATTGAAGGTGGTGATGTTTTTGCATAGGTCACTGGATCGAAACAACAGAAAATGAGCAGACTGAGTAAGAACAGACGTTGTTTGAAAAACCGAAAGCGGATAAACCAATGAAATGTTAAATCTTGTAACGGACTGGTATGAGTCATTCCCTTGCTCACTCTGGCAATATATCCTTCAACAAGCTTAGAACGCATAGCTCAAGTTGCACTAAAAAAATGCCGAAATTCACTAAGCGCCTAAGTTAACAACGAATGTTGATGACGATTTTACTCAGTTAATTGTTTATGCGCTTTTCATCTCGGGCTATACTGCGGCCAAATTTATTAACTCAGTCAAATGTTAAAATCCACAACAGTTGGTTTTATCAAACCTGTTTGAGTGAGCAACACCTCAGCGCATTGTCGCTAATGTCTATTGGAAACACTATGAAACCAGCCAACAATCACGGTATTAAACGCATTTTCAGAGCGACGGGATTTTCGATGAAGGGCTTAAAGGCCGCTTGGGTCCACGAAGCCGCTTTTAGACAGGAATTAATGTTGGCCATCGTCATGTTACCCGTGGCTTTGTGGGTTGATATCAGCACGATTGAACGTTTGTTGCTGATTTTTACACTGTTTATCGTGTTGATTGTTGAGCTTTTAAACTCGGCGATTGAAGCTGTGGTCGATCGTGTCGGCAGTGAAATTCACCCACTAAGCGGCCAAGCCAAGGACATTGCCTCGGCTGCCGTGTTTATGAGTCTTGCGCTGTGTGGATTAACTTGGCTGGTCGTATTGGCGCCACTGGTGTTTTAACACCGACGTTTTAGATAGTCGCATGAGCAAACACTGAGCCATCGTCCCTTAAAAAGTCGATGGCTTGTTTGATCTGGGCTAAACGATCATTTTCCGCCCAATAGGCAACATACACATTTCGTGAAATAGCGCTGGCGCCACTGACGTAATGCAATTCGCCGCTGCGCAAAGCATGCTGCACCAAATGCTCGGGTAAGAAAGCACAACCACCATTATTTAAGATGAAATCCAAGGCGATACGCGCAGAGCTCGTGTGCAGTGTCGGCACAGGCAGCGACGCATATTCCTGCGCATGTACAATATTAAACGCCGTCCCCCAATCCACTTTTACATATTGCCCCGGCACCACGGCATTCACCGTTTGACCTTTTAGGCTCGAAACCAACAACAAATTAATTTGCCCCAGCTGCACTAATTCAAATTGATCAAGCTTTGGCGGATCGAATGAAATCGCGATATCGAGGGTGCGATCCATTAATTGGCGCGTCATCGCATTGGCAGGCAGCACTTCGGTGCGCAGCGCAACGCCGGGCAGCCCCACGTGCAGCCCCTGTAAATAACCTTGCAAATAGGCATCCCAAATATTCGGCCCTGCACCAATGGCAAGCTGAGTCGACTGTAACTGACTAAGGGAAACATCTTGTTTAGCCCGCTCCCACGCAGTCAATACCGCCTCGGCATGGCCAAGCATGCGCTCGCCTGCGGGTGTGGGCTGAATGTTATTACGCTGACGCTCAAACAGCGCGACGCCTAAAATGCTCTCAAGCTGCTTGACTCGAAAACTAACAGCACTGCGCGTGAGATACAGATTCTCGGCCGCTTTACCGAAATGGCGAGTACGGGAGACTTCAAGAAAGGTTTTCAGTAAATCGGTATCCATAAAAATTCTTGACCAACATAGGCAAATTTTTTTGATTTATAAATCAATAATACTAGCCAATACTCCAGTTGCAAATCTTTGTATATCAAAAACTAGAGGGTATCTGCCATGTCTGAACAGTCTTTTTCAAACGCTAACAAGGGTTCTGAGACGTTTAACGGCTCAGCTGCTGCCAGTTTTGTCTCGCAAAAACGTTTCTACGACGACACGAATTTCCCCAAAGGCTTCAAACGAAGCGGCGATTTTACTAATAAGGAAGCTGAACTGCTTGAATTGCATGGTCATGCAATGAAGAATTTAGCCGAAGGTAAAACCTTGCCCTGCACCTCCGATGAAGCCCAATTTGTGGAAGTCGCCAAAGGAAATATCGCGCCCAGTAGCTTGTTAGAGCAGATCTGGGTAAAGTATCGCAGGCTCGCCATGGGGAAACCCTTTTATGCCGTGGTTGGTACAGTGCATTTGCCTGCAACCAAGCCCGAAATAGAAGTTGAGGCTGAGGCTGTATTTGATATTGAAGATGATGTTCAGGATGAACCTGAACCCGAGGATAAAGAATGAAGATTAAGGTTTGCTACTAAATGCGTGGTTGGATTTTATATAAAGAAACCGCGACTCAGCTAAAACCTGAATGGTATGAAATTGAGCGTCTACTGGCGGCAGCAAAAGCCGACAACATACAGTTGGAAGTTTACGCACCTGATGAATTTGATCTGACTGTCACCAGAGAAGATAACAAGAGTATTTTATTGAATGGGCAAGCCGTCGAGCTGCCCGATTTTATTATTCCGCGAATGGGATCTGGCACAACTTACTTTGCCTTAGCCATTATTCGCCACTTAGAAAGATTAGGGGTGTATTGCCTCAATCCTTCTAAAGCCATTGAAATCGTTAAAGACAAATTATTCTCCCAACAATTGTTGGCAGAGAAAAATTTGCCTACGCCTAAAACTATGTTGGTTAAATTCCCCGTTGATATCGCCCTTGTAGAGCGCCATCTCGGCTTTCCTGTGGTGATTAAAACGCTTTCTGGCTCACAGGGCAGCGGTGTGTTTTTATCCCATAAGGCACGTGAATTTGACGATCTAATGCAGTTGATTGAAGCGACCAACAAAAACGCTAACATTATTCTGCAAGAGTTTATCGCTAACAGTCACGGGCGCGATCTACGGGTATTTACCATCGGTGGTCGTGTTGCAGGTTGCTACGAAAGGCGTGGTCAAGAAGACAGCTTTAAAGCCAATGTCAGTGCCGGCGGCTCAGCGCGTCCATTTCAGATCACTCCTGAAATTGAATGGCTTGCCACGCAAACAGCCAATATTCTCGATCTCGATGTTGCGGGTATCGATTTATTGTTTGACAACGGCCATTACAAAATTTGCGAAGCAAACTCATCCCCAGGATTTGAAGGCTTAGAATCCTGTTTGAATGTGGATATTGCCGCGCAAATTTTACACTTTATTCGCATCCGTTTAGGCATGTTTAATAAAGATGAGCCAAGTAGCCCCAAAGTGGTCATTACTGACAATGTAGAAACGTCTGTGACGCCCGTTATCGAGCCTAAATAGCGGATGAGGGACAACTTAATATCTAGCGGTATCACGCCGCTAGATATTCTTAAATTGATTACTATCCCCCATTTATCATGTTTCACATTCATTGGCATATCGCGCCACAAGCAAAGCTGCAATACTGAAGTCATTTCTAGGTAGCACTCTAGCCCCTCCATTACCGTTTGCGTTAGCCTTCAATCCACAATTGATGTGATGTTTCGCTCAAATTTCATTCAATGCCGCTAAAATAAGTCCTACTTTTGTTTTAAATCACAAATTTTCTAATTTTTTAAAACATTTTATTCACATCGCGAAATTTGCTGTTAAACTCCAAATGTCGATTTTTTATGGCACTAAAGTCTGACCTTATCGCTAAACATAATAAGAATAATGCTGGAGTTACTCCTTAACATGTCGATTCGCCTGTTACCCCTCATCATAGCGTCACTCGTCAGCACTCAAGTGCAAGCCGATGACTTTACTATTCAATTAGGCGGCTTCTACTCACAATCAGACACCAATATGGAAGTCACTAACCCAGTTTCGGGTAATAACTTCACCTTAGATTATGAATCTGATCTCAAACTCGCTGAAAACGAATTCCTGCCTTTTATCGAGTTAAATTATCACTTCAACGAGCGGCACAATATCTACCTCGACTGGAAACAACTCCACCGCAGCGCCGACACCCAAGCCTTAGCCAAGCCCTTCCAGCTCGAAATCAACGACACCATTTACGATATCAAAGCGGGCGGTAAGCTCAGTTCAACCTTAAACATCGACGTGCTGCGCTTAGGCTATGGTTATGATGTCTTTCAAGGCAGTAACTATGATGTGGGTCTGTCATTTGGTTTGCACACTATGTTTATCAAGACAGGTTTTGAAGGTGTGATTGGGGTTTGCGCTTCGTCGGAATTACTCAATAATGTCTGTGGTAGCCAAGCGATCCCGCGCATTGTTGATGAAAATGTCACTGCGCCACTGCCGGACTTTGGCATTTATGGTCAGTATGAATTTGTTCCCGGTTGGCAAATCACCAGCCATGCACAGTATTTCTACATCACACTCAATGATGTAAAAGGCGAGCTCGTTGATATTAAAGTCGGTGTTGATGCACAAATCACCCAAAACTGGCGCATGAGCGTGGCCTATAACTACTACAAAGTTGATGTGGATATCGCCCAAAACTCGCCGAATAAAGACACTCAAATTGCCGATTACAATATTTATTACAGCTTTATCGGCCCTATGCTTTCCATCAGTTATTCTTTTTAATTCAAACACATTCTATTAAGACTTTATTGTCTTAAATCGCTACGCCTAGCTAAACTATCGCTCAATCCCCAGCTAAAATCAGCGTTAAAAAATAAGGGCACCTACTGGCGCCCTCATGATTCAACTCATTAACACTATTTACGCCCATCTTGCTCGCGCTTGGCTTTAAAGTCAGATGACTCAAGCCAATGGGGCCAATCGGTACTATTGGCTAAGCTGGTAATCATACTGGCGATAAGGTCTAAATCTTGGCTGACACCGCCTAAATTCCAGCTTGGATCATAATCGTCAGCAGGCTTATGATATTTATGGGCGATATAATCAGGATCGGTATCTCCAAGGCTCATAAATAGCAATCCAGGTACACCTTGTTGTGCCAGCGCAAAGTGGTCCGATCTAAACATCAACCCATTCTGCGGTCTTGGATCGGCTTTAACTGAACGCTCTTGGGCCTTCGCGGCGTTATCTAAGTATTGCTCCAACTCAGATACGCCTTCACCATAACGCAAAATGTAATCCACGCCCTTATTCACATTCATGCCATCGATATTTAAAAAGGCGACGATGTTTTTCGTTGGCACACTCGGATGCTGAGCAAAATGCTGTGCACCGATCAGACCGGTTTCTTCCGCCGTAAAGGCACTGAAGAGCACCGAGCGATCCAGTGCTGCCATCTTGGCTTGCTGTTTGAAGTAACGCGCCAAGACTAAAACCCCCGCCACACCGCTGGCATTATCGACCGCTCCGTTTAAAATCTCTGACTTACCGTCTTCAATCACAGTACCGAGGTGATCCCAATGGGCATGCATCATCACCACTTCGTCGGGGCGCGTTTTACCCGGTAGTAAAGCCGCGACGTTATGGGACTCAGCGCGTTCAATTTTATTGTTTAACGTGAGCTGGGCGCTTAGTTTAAGTGGGATCGCCTTAAAGTTTGGCTTGGCTGCTTGCTGTTTTAAGGTATCGAAATCCAGTCCCGCTTTGGCGAATATTTTTTGCGCGGTTTCGTGCTGAACCCAGCCCATCACGCCAACTTGACCTTGATTATTATTGGCATCGACCAGAGTGAACTTAGTGCCTGTGTTGGAGTTTTGCACCACACCCCAACCATAGGCGGCAGGCGCGGTTTCATGGACAATAAACACAGCCTCAGCACCTTGACGCGCGGCTTCCTCATACTTATAAGTCCAGCGACCGTAATAGGTCATGGCATTGCCTTTAAATACCGCAGGGTCTTGAGTCGCAAAGCCTGGATCATTCACAAGCACAATAACGGTTTTGCCTTTTACATCTAACCCTTGGTAATCATTCCAGCCATATTCGGGCGCATTGATCCCGTAGCCGACAAACACCACATCGCTTTTATTCAGACTCACGGTTTCGGCTATTCTTTGGGTTCTCGCGGTAAATTCACTGCCATTGGCAAATTTAAGCCCGCCGATATCAAGCTGCATATTTTGATCTGCACTAATTTGCGCCAAAGGCACGGCCTGCAGATAACTGTCACCAAATCCGGGTTTGAGACCCATATCTTTAAATGCTTTTACTAAATAGTCTAAAGTTAAGGTTTCACCTTCAGACAAGGGCGCACGTCCACCAAAGGCATCGCTTGCTAAGGTTTTTACATCGGTTCGATATTGCGCGAGATCAAGGCTTTGTACAAATGCGGTTTCAGCTAAAGCGGGTAATGAGACAGTGACCATCAGACTTGTGGCTAAGAGGATATTTTTCACAACTTTCTCCCAAGTTATTATCATTATTTGATTTTAAGGATAGACTTTACCATATCATTTTTAGTTTATGATGTAAGTCTTAACGCAAACGGAATCGCTGCAGCCCAAGTACAAACTGTGTTCGTGTAGGTATCAACCCAACGTTATATGTGGCTAACCCTGAACCAATAACAACAATATAAATAGCGAAAACTTTAAAATATCCGTGCATTTTCATTGAGTAAGGTAACAATATGTCGATAGAGTTATTACAAGCCGCTGCACTCAATCTCAAAAAAGCTGTGCCTCTGATGCTCAAACATAAAATCCCGACCACCCCGGTTAATTATGCACTTTGGTACACTTATGTTGGTGAACAGAATCCTGAATTAAATCAACGACTCGATACCGTTATCGCCCAGTACAATACCTGTCCTCCTGTAAGTAGCGAACTCTTATATCGCCAGTATGTTGCCGATCCCGTTGAACTCGATGTCCGCGAAATGCGCCAGAATCTGGATGCTATGGTGACTGAACTGTCCCAATCGCTCAAAGATACCAATCTGGATGCCAATGAATTCCAGTCGCGCATCGTGAGTAATTTTGAAAAACTCAATCGCATCGAAGATGAGGGATTTAGTGTTGAGCAAGTGCTCGATCTGGTGCGCAGTTTAGTCAAGGAGTCAGACAATATTCGCTCGAGCACTGAGTTCTTCACCGGACAATTGCAGAAAGCGCAAACCGAAATCGATGCGCTAAAGAAAAAGCTCGAACAAACTGAAAAAGATGTGCTCTACGATGCACTAACTGGCTGCTTTAATCGCCGCGCCTTCGACAGCGATTTTGCCGGCATGCTGGCCCAAGCGCCCTTAGGCACCTGCGTGATCTTGGCCGATATCGACCATTTTAAAGTATTTAACGACACCTATGGCCACCAGCTCGGCGACCAAGTGTTACGCGCCGTGGCCAAACGGCTACAGGAATCCTGCCGCGATGGTGCGAAACTGTATCGTTTTGGCGGTGAAGAGTTTGCGATTATTGTGCCTAAAAGTCAGTTACGTATCGCAAGGCAACTGGCTGAAGCCATGCGCCGTGGACTCGAAAAGCTCAGCTTAAAAGACAGACGTAAAGACGAGCGTATCAATAATATCAGTGCCTCATTTGGGGTTGCCCAATGGCAAGAAAAACAAACGGGCATGCAATTGATTGAAGCGGCAGATAAATTGCTTTATGACGCTAAACGCTTAGGTCGAAACCGTGTGTTACCGATCAGCAACTGATTGTAATGACCTGATTGTAATGACATAAGTTTAATGGCATGAGTGTATTAACCTAGTTGTGATAACCGCAACGCAATGAATGAGCCTGGAGCCGATGATTCAGCTTCAGGCTAAGACGGTGAAGCGAAGGTCATTTGACGGTTACTGATAAGCACTATTTGGTCAACTTAACGTGTAATCTAATGGGTGAAACTGCGCGATAAAGAAGCGACCTTCCCTGGCATCCCATCCCCAGTTGAAGTTGATACATCAGCACTAACTGTCTCCATTGGCTCATCTTCAACGGGTATCGCCTGCACAACAAAGCGCAGTTCGGCGCCGCCTTGAAGCGTATCGAAGGGATAGCAAGTGATTAAGGTTAAGCGATTATCAGCGGATGGCGCCATAAACTGCGTTTCAGTTTCATGCACTACCTGAGTCGCAACTACTTCATAAATAATGTGATTTCCCTTAAGCGTTTGCAGCAATAATCGACGCCCTACCGTCATGCCATTAAGGATGGCAAAATGCGTATCCCTGTGTCCGGCAATCACAGTATTGCCCTTTTGCCCCGCTGGCGCACTGGACAACACTAGACTCGGGCCAAAGGCTAAATTTCGCCCAGAAGCCCCCGCCAATACATATAAACTGTCATTAAGCTCGGCTTCAATATCGTTGTTAGCCGCTTGTTCACGATAAATCGACAGCTTTGCGACGGGGTAAGTATCTGCCCATGACCAAGGCTTATGGGATTGTCCATCGGCTAAGGTTTTAGTCCACGCCTGTTCAATCAAATACTGGGCAAAGTGTGCTTTAGCTTGCATATAGAGTCCCTTTCCTAACAATGTTGCACCAATTAAAAATAATCCCACCACTAAAAATCGCTGTGTTCGGCCTTTGCTCATCGCGCTTTACTCGTCGTTCATGATTCATTGGTTCATCGATGACAGGTAAGCGCCATCATGGCCGCCTTCTCTTCGCGTTTTTGTCGTAAAATCGAGCCCATAAGCACCAAGGCCAGTAGCAAGGTCAATGCACCCAATAACATATCCAAACGGCTCGATGTCGCAGTTTGCGGCAAGGCACCAAAGGGTTGCCAACCTAAGGGCAAGTGCTGACGCACCACGGCATCGCGGCTCATTGCGGTTGAATCGATTGGAGTTAAGTCCACCGCCACTAAGCTGGTATAGGCGCTGACTAAGTGATAATTCATCGATAAAGCCGTCACTTGCTGCTTAACCTTGTCATCATTCGCACCATTTTTACTCAGCTCCAGTGCGCCAATCTGTTTACGGGCCCACAACAAGTCTAAACCCGCACCTTGATTGGTAATAAGTCCTGCTGAGTTGTCCTGCAGCGATAACGACTGTTGCCAGTTTTTATGCCCTTGGCGACCTGAAATCACTAATTCCTGCGGCTCACGGGCGCTGCGTTTTAGACTCACAAGCACAGGCTCGCCGCGGTACAAATCAGCAATCGGTGACGGCCAGTAATCGGGCACACTGCCATCATCAAAACGCACTTGAATATCGGTTAATACGGGATATTGAATTTTGCTCAGTAAGGCGCTGATCTTCTCGTCGACTTCATCCACTTTGCCAATATAAGTAAAAGTGCCGCGCCCCAGTTCTGCCGCCCTTTGCATAAAGTGAGAATTAGGCGCCGAGCCTATGCCAACAGTAAACAAGCGGCTCTCACCGATTTGGTAGCGGATCAAATCAAACAAGGCTTGCTCATTGCCCACAGAGCCGTCGGTCATAAAGATCACTTGGCGCAAAGGCTGCACTGCATCGGGCGAGACACTGCCCAAGGATTTGGGCAATGCAGCGTCCAGTGCCAGTGCCATTTCAGTGCCACCATCGGCTTTTAAACGGCTCACAAATTGACGGGCGCGGGACAAATTAGACGAAGTCGCCGGTAATGATGTCGCTGAAAACTGAGACAGACTGGAGTTAAATTCGATAATGTTAAAACTGTCCTCGGGCTTGAGTCCTTTTAATGCGTAAAGCAGTGCATTTTTGGCTTGAACGATAGAATCCCCCGCCATAGAACCCGAAGTATCTATCACCAGAATTAATTCGCGGGGCAAACTCGGCTGGTTGCTCTTTTCGAGCTTAGGAGGCAACACCATGACAAGACTGTAATTATCTTCATTTACGCCGTTGGCTGTGCTGGTTTCAAGCGTGTCCTGAGACACATTATCGCCATCGGGTTTATGGGTCTTACCCTGTTGATTAAACACCCAAGCCATAGGACTCGTGCCCTGCTGTACACGCCATTGCAATACAAAGTCACGATTAGCAGGCACACGTTGCGCCAGTGAAACATCGACGCCGCTATTGGTTTGCTTAAGTTGGATATCATGGTAAGGGCTCTCAATGGACGCCTTATCAACCCCCTTTGCGAGTAAGACTTGAATGTCAGCCTTAAGCACAGGATCGCGTTCACTGGTCGCATTACGCACCGGCGCCACAATCCGGTCGGCATCAAACACCTGCGAGCTGGTCACTCGGCTCGATTGGCGTGCCATAGGCTCATTTGAGTCGCTAGCACTGGCGTCAGAGGTTAAGCCCGGGATATACCGAGGCGCGACCACCAGCGGAAAGCGTAGGCTAAACAAGCCATCTTCATATTTGATACTCTCCTGATAGCTGATTTCGACAATCAACTCTTCCTGCGGTGCTAGGTTGGCCACTTCGGTCGTGAACATATTTGGCCGCTCTTGGCTCACTAAGCTGGCGCGTTTACCCTCCGCTTTGGCTTGCTCAAAAATCTGCTTAGCCTCGGCCTTAAGATGAATTTGCCCTTCGATGACCCTTTGGCCGATATGTAATCGCAGCGAATCCACCGCGGCCTCATTGGGCAGCGGGAACAGATATTGCCCATTCAACACAAACTCAGTGTTATTGCGAAAAACCTGCTTCACGCTAACGCGATTACTTAAGCCAGAGACTTGCATCGACACTTGTGTATCGAGTGGCAAAGATGGCACCCAAGCGCCACTCGGCTGGCGATAAAGTAATAATCCCTGGGTAATGTCATCGTAATTAATGACCAGTGATTCTGCCGTACTTTGAGCAGTATTTTCGCCGACCAGCGCCGAGGCAATATTCTGCGGCTCAGACAATGTGCCCGTGCTATTAGGTGAGGCTAATGCCACAAAGGGCAAGCCCCAACATACGGCGGCACTGATCATTAATATCGCTAAGCTTTCGCTGATTTCTTTTACCCTTTTCCCTGTGATCATCACAAAGGCTTCCTTCTTGCTATTAACTAATATGGACTGACGTTCGCAGTCGTTAAAATGAATGTTCTAAATTGACGACTTAGAATGGACGACTAACATCGACAGCTATTGTGTCGTGTGCGTTGCCATCAAGGTTGAATGAGGCTGTAAGGTCAAGGTCACACGGCGATCGAACACATCCGATTCCCTGTCCTGCTCCGCTTGCAGTGGCGATAAAGCGCCAAAGGCTTGTGTTGTCATGCGTTCAGCGGCAACGCCCTGCTTAATCAGGTAGCCACGGACTTCCAGTAAACGTTGCTCAGAAAGGGCTTGGTTGTAGCTCACATCACCCCGACGATCGGCATAGCCTTTCAATTCCAAATTAAGCTCAGGCGACAGATTCATCACCTCGGCCACATCATCTAATTGAGGCAAAAAATGCGATTCGACCTCAGAGGAACCAGTGCGAAACTGCACGTTTAGCCCTAGGGCGAGTTCACTGAGCAATTGACGTTGCGCAGATAGCAACTTATTAAGCTCTTGCTGCGCCTTGGCATATTCGCTCGCGCGTTTTTCGGCGGCTTGTTGCTTTACACTCAACTCGGATAATTGCGACTCTTGCAGGCTGATCTGTCTTTGCTGAACGTGCAGCGTATCTGTGTCGCTAACCGACTTACCAATCAAGGTGCCAGTGAATGCACCAATAATGGCCCCCACTGGGCCACCGACTAACGCGCCCACTAATGCACCACCACCGAGGCCAATTAAGGCTTCTGGCTGTTCGTCCTCATTGGCGTATTCGCCATCCATCGCCATACCGCTGGCATCGACGTCATTATCTAAGCTGCGCTCCTGTCCTTGAGCTTGGTTTTGCAGTGAAACCTGCGCCGACACACTGGCGACTGGCGCGCTTAATAAACTCAAAACCAACAAATTAATTAGTGTCTTTTTCATCATCTCATTCCTTTTTGATTATTAGCTGAGCTTGCACTCGAACCTGAACAACAAGTTCAAAACCCCATCAGGTCAAAACGGGTGCAAAACTGAATGAGGCTATTAAACACAAGTGGAATGGCATGAGCAGGGATGGAAAATGGCAATGCAACTATCAATTGTGGCAACAAAATGGCAATTGCATTTGTGGCCTTTTATCTCGGGTAAAATCCTGTATAGTCACGAAAACTTACTCCCCCAAGTCAATAGGAATATGACTCTATGAAGCGTATCGCCATAGTGGAAGATGAAGCCGCCATTCGCGAGAATTACAAGGACGTGCTGCAACAACACGGTTACAGCGTGCAAACCTATGCCGACAGACCATCGGCCATGTTAGCCTTTAATACTCGTTTACCGGATTTAGCCATTATCGACATCGGCTTAGGTAATGAAATTGACGGCGGCTTTATGCTGTGTCAGTCACTGCGTGCTATGTCGAGCACGCTGCCGATCATCTTTTTGACCGCCCGTGACAGTGACTTTGATACTGTTTGTGGCCTGCGTTTAGGCGCCGATGACTACTTGAGTAAAGAAGTGAGCTTCCCCCATTTAACTGCGCGCTTAGCGGCCTTATTTCGCCGCTCCGAGCTTGCGGCCAGCCAAACGGCGCAGGAAAACCTGCTTGAACGAGGTCCACTGACGATTGATGCCAACCGCATGCAAGTCTATTGGAACCAATTACCCATTGAGCTTACCGTCACTGAATTTTGGATGGTGCACGCGTTAGCCAAACACCCGGGCCATGTGCGCAGCCGCCATGAGTTGATGCAAGAGGCGAAGATTTTTGTCGATGACAGCACGATCACTTCCCATGTGAAACGCATTCGCAAGAAGTTCATCGCCACCGCGCCTGAGTTTGATTGTATCGATACGGTTTATGGCATGGGTTATCGCTGGGACAGCTTAGCCTGAACTCTCGCGCTGCCTTGATGCACGTAACCTTGAGCCAATACACTTTTGATCCCATTGATGCTGATCCCTAACTTATGACACGTTTCCCCTTTGGTCTACGCACTAAAGTCATCGGCCTTAGCCTGTTTTTGCTCTGCCTACCTTGGCTGGGGTATCAATATGTGTGGGAGATGGAAAAGTATCTTCGCCACGGTCAAGAACGCACCTTAGAAGGCACCACTCAGGCACTGGCCACCGCGCTGCACGAACGGCCGAAATTGTTCGATGGACAAGCGAGCTTTTTAAAGCAAGTGGAAAAGAGTCGCGATCTGTACGCCTATCAACTCAATGGGGCGATTCTGCTCGACGGTAAACTCAACGAATGGGAAGAATATCAGCACAGATTTATCCAGTACGGTGAGGCGCATCAGATCATGCGCGCCGATCCCAACGCGCCGCTGACCTTAAGCTTTACCCACATGGTCGGCCAGTATGATGGTTATCTGTATGCCTTCTTTCAAGTGACCGACCCAACTGTGGTACTGCGTGGCAAAAATGCCTTAAGTGTCGATAGAAACGATCATCTCTCGATTGCGACACTCGCGCCCGACAATAAATTCAAGCGCTATATCGTTGCCACTACGCAACCCGGTTGGATCAGCGCCTTCGAGTTACCCGCCAATCCTAAGCAAACCGTGCCCGTCAAACCAGAAGTGCGCATACAAGGACAATGGGCGACCACAGATGTGGGCTACAATGTCGAGCTGCGTATTCCCTTATACATGGTCGGCAGCAAACTCGGTTTTGCCATTTCCGATGTTAACGACAGCAAAAACCGCGATGTGGCAGCCGTAGTCGGCACCTCGGCCTTAGATACGGTCGATAATCTCGGCACTGTGTTGGTGCCATCGCCAGAAATTGAAAACATTATCAAAGGTATGAGCCACTATAGCTCACGCATTTGGGTGGTCGATAAGCACGGCCGCGTACTGGCAAAATCGGGCGATATTCGAGCCAATGACAGCGTGTGGACCCGCACCTTAGAAGATGAAAAGAGCACCACGCTATGGGAAACCTTCAAGCGCGATTACTTGCATCCGCTGTACTATAAAATCCTCACTAAGCCGCCCAAAGACTTTATCGACTCCTTGCAAGACTCCACCGAGCTTGATGGCAGTCATATCCAAAAAGCACTAGCTGGTCAGCAAAGTTCAACTTGGCGCTTAACCCCAGACAATAAAGCTGTGGTGCTCGCTGCCGCCAGCCCTATTTGGATTGATAACAATGTCATGGGCGCCGTTGTCGCCGAAGAAACCACCCACGGAATTCGCACCCTGCGTAACCGCGCGCTGGAAAAACTCTTTAACGTGATTTTGACCATTATGAGCATGGGCACCTTGGCGCTATTCTTTTTCGCTTCGAGCATTTCTAACCGTATCCGTAAACTGCGCGATGAGGCCGAAAATGCCATTGATAGCCAAGGCCGCGTTCGTAATCACCTCAAACCGTCTAAAGCTCGGGATGAAATTGGCGATCTGTCCCGCAGTTTCTCCAACATTGTCGGACGGCTTGGACAATACACTCACTATCTGGAAAACATGTCGTCGCGCCTGTCCCATGAGCTGCGCACGCCCGTGGCGGTTGTGCGATCATCCCTTGAGCATTTAAACCTGCAAACCTTAGATAAAGACACGCAAAAATATGTCGATCGCGCCCAAGAAGGCGTCAGCCGCTTAAGCATGATTTTAAATAACATGAGCGAAGCAACGCGCTTAGAGCAGAGTTTAACGCAGGCCGATATCACTAAATTCCCACTCTCCCAAGTGGTCAGTGGTTGTATGCAAGGTTATCAAATGACCTATCCAGAACAAGGCTTTAGCGTAAAAGTGCCCGAGCAGCCTTTGATGATGCAAGGTGTGCCGGAATATATCGCCCAATTGATGGACAAACTTATCGCTAACGCGATTGAGTTTTGTGATAAAGGCAGCGCCATCGAAGTCACGCTCAACCAAGTGGGTAAGCAAGCCACATTGCTTATCAGTAACTTAGGACCAGAACTGCCCGTTGATATGTCGGAGCAGATTTTCGACTCCATGGTGTCGGTGCGGATAAATCAAGCCCAAGACAAACCTCATCTCGGTTTAGGTCTGTATATCGCACGATTGGTCGCCGAGTTCCACCAAGGACAAATTCTCGCCCGCAATCGCAGCGAGCATAATGGCGTCGATATCCTAGTAACCTTGCCATTAAGCTAAGAATCACGCAGCCTTTGAGCTAAAGTCACACTGCCTTTAAATTATGAGTCACGTTGCCTTTGAGGCTCGGCATCATAATCTAAAGACCGAAGGGACAGGCGCCAATAACATGAGTCAAACTCATCATCGCGCCTCCTGTCATTTCTGCGCGCAGATGCTAAGATGGCCGCCATAACAATAGACTAGATATCTCCAATGGTTCTTCTCCAACATTGTTCAACCTATTCGTTCAACCTAAATGCCAAGGTAATGATCCAATGACAGATAAACATCATCAAGCCACCCAAATCGTCAGCTTAGGTCGAGACAAAAAATGGACCAAAGGCGTGATCAATCCGCCCGTTTTTCGTGCTTCGACTATCGTCTTCGAAACGATGGATGAAATGCGCCACGCCGCGAAAAATAAAACCAACGGCGAGATGTTTTATGGCCGCCGTGGTACCCCGACCCATTTTTCGTTTCAAGCGGCGATTGCGGAATTAGAAGGCGGCGTAGGTACAGCGCTGTATCCCTCTGGCGCGGCGGCGATCAGTGCGGCGTTATTGTCATTTTTAAAAGCGGGCGATCACCTATTGATGGTCGATAGCGTGTATGAGCCAACGCGGGATCTGTGTACCCATATTCTCGGCGGTTTTGGTATCGAAACCACTTACTACGATCCGCTGATTGGCGCAGGTATTCGCGACCTTATTCGCCCCAATACTAAAGTGTTGTTTTTAGAGTCTCCAGGCTCCATCACCATGGAAGTGCAAGATGTGCCGACCTTATGCCGCATCGCCCACGAACATGGGCTGATTACTATGCTGGACAACACTTGGGCATCCCCAATCAATAGTAAGCCCTTTGAAATGGGGATAGATATTTCGATTCAAGCGGCGACCAAATACATCGTCGGTCACTCAGATGTGATGATAGGCACGGCCACTGCCAACGAAAAATACTGGCCACAATTGCGTGAACACAGCTATTTGATGGGACAAACCACCTCCCCTGATGATGTGTACCTTGCCGCCCGTGGCCTGCGCACCTTAGGCGTGCGTATGGCGCAGCATGAAAAAAATGCCCTGCAGGTTGCCAACTGGTTGAAAACCCGACCAGAAGTCGATCATCTGCGTCATCCGGCGTTTGATACCTGCCCTGGCCATGAGTTCTTTAAACGCGACTTTAGCGCCTCCAACGGCTTGTTCTCCTTTGTATTGAAACAAGGCGATGCCGATGCGGTCACCGCACTGGTTGAGAATATGAGTCACTTTAAGATGGGCTTTTCTTGGGGCGGCTACGAGAGTTTAATCCTCGGTATTTTTGGCATTGATAAAATCCGCTCGGCGACTAAGTGGGATGCGAGCAAACCGTTAATTCGTTTGCATATTGGTTTAGAAGATCCCGCGGATTTAATTGCCGATCTCAGCGCAGGGTTTGAACGCTTTAACGCAGTACTGGCGGCCAAAGCTAAGTCGCGATAATGATCGTGATAGGATTTAAGCTAGGTCGTTAGAGGGCTAATATTTATTGCGTTATGTCATTAGCGACTAAAATGCGCGCAGCCTATAAAAACAAAAAGTGGCGGAATAAACATTCCGCCACTTTTGTTATCAACACTTACTGCATATTTAACTGACTGCAAATTCAACTTATTTCAAATATTCATGCTTACAGCAAAGCACTGCAAAGCTATAAACTGTTCGGCGATTAATTCGCTTTCGCTACAGCACTCAACGCAGGGTCAACCCAAGCGGCAGAGCCATATAGTGGCACTGTCGACAAGGCATGTTTATGGCTGCCATTGGTCTCTTTAGTCGAATAGGACAAATACAGCAGAGTTTGATTCTGTGCATCATAAATTCGGCGCACTTTTAATGACTTAAACAAAATGCTCAGGGATTCGGTGAAAATCACTTCGCCGTGTTTACCCATATCGATATTAGCCAAATCGGCCGCGTTAATTGGCCCTGTTTGACGGCAACTTATGCCCATATCCGATGGATCGGCAAAATCTAAATTGGCTTCGATACGACTAATATGGCAAGTCACCCCAGGAATTTTAGGATCGTGCTTAGCATCGATGATCACATCTTTAGTGGTAAAAAGCCCTAAGCTCACCTTACCTACATCGTCACCACAACCCGCGAGCAAAAAGCCCACAGTGGCGGCAAACGCACACTTCAACAGAGTTTTCATTCCTACATCCTTTTACATTAGTGCTTTTATAAGTGCTTATATGTTAGTGATTTTATGTTAATGCTTATATGTTAGTGCTTAGCAAATAGCTTTTGTGCCCAGCGGGTTAACCCTGCTGTCACAGAGCCAAAGTGATCGCCGACCACAACCGGAATATCGGGATAAATACCGGCAATTTTCGCGTAGATCGCAGGGCTTCGCGCCGTACCACCTGTCACATAAATCACATCGGGTTTGCATTCTGCAGCATTGTCGGCAGATACATTCTCGTTATTCACAGAGTCTTGAGCTAAACCATCAGCCGCTAAGGTTTTTGCCGCTTGCGCAAGCGCTTGATGCATCAAGGCCTCTACTTTTGTCAGTGAAGGCTCGATAGCATTCTCAAACACATTACGGCTCACACCCGCGTGCAGCGCCGCTTCGATAAAATCGAGATTAATATCAGTATTCTCGGCATCCGACAGGGCAATTTTGGCGCGTTCGGCTAGGCGGACCAACTGATAGCTTAGCTGCTGTTGTTGCACTTTTAACAGTCGGTTGAGTAACTGTGGCTGCTCGGCTTCTTTCACTAATTCATCAATCAGTTTACGGCTGCTTAAGGTACTGAATTCTCGCTGGGCGCTAATATCATTTACCGCTACCGCATTCCAAAAAGCTTTACTGGGCATAGGTTTGCCATTGGTCATTAAAGAGCCTAAACCAAAGTGCGGCATAAAGGCATTCATTGCAAGGGCGATATCAAGATCATTACCACCGATTCGCTGACCACTATGGCCGAGGAAATCTTCACTGCGATCCGCTTTTTGTTTATGGGCGGGTCCCATTTTTACCACTGAGCAGTCCGTTGTACCGCCGCCCACGTCGACAACCAGCACAGTTTTGTTGTCGGTCAAGCTCGCTTCATAATCCATCCCCGCCGCTAACGGCTCAAACAGAAAATCAACGTCGACGAAACCCGCACGTTTTGCCGCTAAGGTCAAAATGGATTCGGCCTGACGGTTACTCTCTTCACCGCCTATGCCTTGAAAGTTCACAGGGCGACCAATAATCGCATGGGTAATCGTTGCCACTGCGCCTTGTTTAGCAAGCTGCTTTTCCACTAATACAGATTCGGCGCGCACTTTAATGTGCTGCATCATCAGGGTAACTATGTCTTCAAACAGGGCCACTTGTTCGGGTCTAAGCCCTGTCGCACCTAAAAAGGATTTTGGCGAACGGACATAGAATCCCTCCTCCGGCATCTCTAAATACGCGCTTACCGCCTGCTCACCGACAAACACGGCCTGAACGTCAGCATCGAGATCTAACTCATGGCGCACCATACGGGCACGGCTCAATTGTGCGGCGCGCTTTTTGGCGTAATCGGCTTTTAACTCAGTGGGAAGACCACGATAAACCGCCTCGGCGATCAGCTCCCTGTCCATCGCATATAAGGTCGAAGGTAAATAAGCTGATTGCTCTGATAACGCCAATAACTGCACATCATCGCCCTGCATGATCCCTACGGCGCAGTTAGCACTACCATAATCAAATCCAACAAACATACCTTTTACTCCCGCGATAAAAAAGCCGAGCAAGATAACATAGTTTGCGATAATGCCCAAGGAGTTAACACTGCCGGATTTACTCGCAAACTGGCAGCGAGTATAGCGAGCTCATTGCGTAAAGCGCAGTTGCACGGGCAGTGTTTCAGTCAAATCCAAGATGATCATCTTAAGGTCATATTTCTGTCACACTCGTCATCAAGTTGACATATTTCCCTCGTATCTTTATCCCAGATAAATCTCAGACTGATTTTGGCGTGTACGCAGTATTTATCATTGAAATTCCTTCACTTGTCGGCAGTAAATCTGATTGCACAAAGGCGGATGAATGCTATTGTATATTGCGCCATGACGCTTGCTTAAAGGAGCTGTGCAGTGTCCCCGAATACCGATAAACTTTCGATTGATAAAGAACTCTCTTGGTTGTCTTTTAATGAGCGGGTATTGCAAGAAGCCTGCGATCCCAATGTTCCTTTAGTGGAGCGAGTGCGCTTTTTAGGGATATTTTCCAATAACATGGATGAGTTTTTTAGAGTACGTGTGGCTGCGGTCAGGCGCTCGATTCTGCTGTCATCCCTGCAGGAAGGTCGCAGCAACAGTCGCCATTTAATGGCCAAAATCCAATCGAAAGTGATGGCATTGCAAGAAAGGTTCGACGGCATATACACGGATTTAATGCGCGAGCTGGTACGTCGTAATATTTTGTTAATCAATGAGAAACAATTAAGCGAGTTCCACAGCGACTGGCTGAAAAAGCATTTTCGTGATCAATTTAAACGCCATATCGCCCCGCTTATCGTCAATAACAATCGCGATTTGATCAAACAAATCAACGACGACGCCACCTATTTATGCGTGTGTTTGTTCACTAAGGCTCGCCGCCAATACGCCTTAGTCGAAGTGCCAACCAAAAACGTGCCGCGGTTTATCGAACTCCCCGCTGAAAAGAGTAAAGCGAAAAAGTATCTGATTTTATTAGATAACATTATTCGCCACTGCGTGGATGAACTCTTTGGCCCTTTCTTCGAGTACGACGCCATCGAAGTGTATTCGATGAAACTAACCCGCGATGCCGATTTTGATATCACCGACGAGCTAGAGCAAACCCAGCTCGAGAAAATGACTAAGGGCCTCAAAAAACGTCTGACCGCAGAACCGGTGCGCTTAGTGTATGACAAAGAAATGCCCGAACACATGTTGGTCATGCTCAAAGAAAACCTGAACATCAGCTCGACCGAATGTTTGATCCCAGGCGGGCGCTACCACAGCTTTAAAGACTTTATCGCCTTTCCCAATCCGAGCCGCGACTACCTCGAAAACGAAAAACTACCGGCGCTCAATAGCGCAGGTTTTGGCCGCAGTGCCAACAGTTTCGATGCCATTCGGATGGGCGATATCATGCTCAATTATCCGTACCATAAGTTTTCCCACTTTACCGAAATGGTGCGCCAAGCGGCCTACGATCCGGCGGTGCGCTTTATTCGAATTAATTTATATCGAGTGGCGAAAAAATCCCATGTGATGCAATCGCTTATCGATGCAGTGAAAAATGGCAAACAAGTCACCGCTGTAATTGAACTGCGGGCAAGATTCGATGAGCAATCCAACATCGAATGGACCCGCATCTTGGCCGAAGCGGGCGTCAAAGTTCACCACGGTATCACCAGCTTAAAAGTGCATTCCAAGTTGTGTTTAATTGGCCGCGAAGAACAAGGGGAAATCAAACTTTATTGTCACGTCGGCTCAGGCAACTTTAACGAAGGCACGGCGCGGGTCTACACCGACTTGTCACTGTTCACCGCCAATCAAGAGATTGCCCGTGAAGTGGAGCAAGTGTTTGACCTGATTGAACATCCGTATCGCCGCGATAACTTCCAGCATTTAATCGTGTCGCCCTACGATGCCAGACAAAAACTGAGTCACTTGATTGATAATGAAATCGTTAATGCCCAAAGCCATATGAAGGCGGCGATTACCTTAAAACTAAATAACTTACTCGATGAATCCTTGGTCCAAAAACTCTATGAGGCCTCGGCGGCTGGGGTCAAAATTAAGTTACTCATACGCGGTATGTGCTCGCTTATTCCGCAAATACCCGGGATCAGCGACAACATTGAAGTCTATAGTATAGTCGATCGGTTTCTCGAACACTCACGGGTAATGCTGTTTCACGCTGGCGGCGAGAACAAGCTCTTTATCTGCTCCGCCGACTGGATGAGCCGCAACATAGATAATCGCGTTGAAGTGAGTGTGCCGATTTATGATCTGTGCCTAAAACAAATGATAATGGATATTTTATCCTTACAATTCAATGACAATACTAAAGCGCGGGTCATCAACAAAGAACAAAGTAACCCCTATCGAAATCGGGGTAACAAACGAAAAGTGCGTTCTCAAATTGCCATTTATCAATATCTGATTAATTATGAGAAGCGCCAACTGCAAGATTTTAATGCCTTACGTATGTCCGCCCATGAGGGTGATGCTGAGCGAGAGAGCAACGCTGAGCCAGACATAACGCCCGAGTTACAGGCCAAAGCCAGCTAGCGCTGGCTTTATATCGCTTTGATTGCCTAAGGATAATCCGATTGGTAGCCACACATTCGCACACACAGCAACACACATTACTAAAGTCGCAGGCACCACAAACCAATGCGCCCGCAAATGCTAAATCGCGCCACTTTGTTGCCATCGATATGGGATCGAACAGTTTTCATCTGGTCATCGCCCGTGAGCAAGATGGCAGCTTGCAGATTTTACATAAAGAAAAACAACAGGTTCAGCTCGCCACTGGCCTCAATGCGCAGAATATTCTCGACAATGACGCCATAGAACGTGGCCTCAATTGTCTGCGGGATTTTAATCAAAGATTTTCCAATCTAGACCAAGCGCAAGTGCGATTAGTGGCCACCCACACCCTCAGAATCGCCAAAAACCGCGATCAATTTATCGAGGCCGCGCTCGCCATCATGCCCTATCCGGTGGAAGTGATTTCAGGCCATGAAGAAGCGCGTTTGATTTATAACGGCATTGCCCAAAGCCAAGTGCTTGGAAAAAGTAATTTAGTCATCGACATAGGTGGTGGCTCGACCGAAGTCGTAATCGGTAAAAAGAATACCCCAACCCAGTTATCTAGCCTGCGCTGCGGTTGCGTGAGTTTTAACGAGCGTTTCTTTATCGATGGACTCATCACCCCTGCCTCATTTCGCGATGCCCAAAGCGCAGCCGATAAGCAGTTCGCTTCACTCTCAAAGGAATATTTCGCGGGCGGCTGGGAGCTGACGTTAGGCAGCTCAGGCACAGTCAAAGCCATCTGCGAAGCGATTCAAGAAGAACACGGTGATGAAACCATCACGCTGCCACGACTCAAACAGCTCAAAATCAAGTTGATCAAATGTGGCCATATTAGCCAAATTCAATTTGCCAATGTCGATGATAAACGCATTCCTTTAGTGCCCGCCGGACTTGCGATTTTAATCAGCTTTTTTAGGCGCTTACCGATACAAAAGCTCGAGTTTAGCCCAGGCGCATTGCGTGAAGGCGTACTCTATGAACTAGCAAAGATTGGTCAGTATCAGGATATTCGCCACCGCACCGTCGACAGTATTGCCCAGCTTTATCATATCGATATGGCCCACGCCGCTAAGGTACGCGACACCGCCATGGCCTTGTTTGAACAGGTCGCCGATGAATGGCAATTAAGGCCCCATGCACGCTTGCTCGCCTATGGCGCAACCTTACATGAGATTGGGCTACACATTAATTCAAAGTCCCTGCACAAACACGGTGGCTATATCATCAGCAACAGTGACTTACCCGGGTTTAGCGAAGCCTTGCAGCTGGATTTAGCGCGGCTTATCACCAACCACAGAAAAAAGCCCAACGAATTAATGCTGGCTGAACTTGAACCTAACCATAAGCTCACGCTGAATCGCCTGCTCTGCCTGCTGAGGCTCGCGGTCTTGCTCAACCTTGGCCGTATCGCTAAGACGCTGACCTTAGATCATATTAAAGTGATCCCCGATGGGCTCATGCTAGTGCTACCGAGCCATAAGCGAAAAATCAGCCTGTTTATGAAGGATTTACAGCGGGAACAGAAACAAATGCTCACCCTTGGGATGAACCTGCGATTAGTGTCTAGTTTGACTTAGCTGTTACGGCGTTAACTCAGCTGAACGTGGCAGAGGCGAGTGTGGGTTAGCTCTGTGTGAATGCGTTTAGCGAAGGATTCGGTGCTAAAATATTGCCCTGAATCGAGGGCAATTATCTCACCTAAAAACAAGGTTAAGTTAGCTGTCAATCTGGCTTGGTAACGGGATTTCAACAGCATAGCGGTAGACTTAATCCATGCGCCACAACAGATTAAAGTTTAAAGGATTTTTAACCCTTCACTAAAGCACAAATTCCTGCTCGCGCGTTTGCCGCTGAGTGGGGATTTCTGCTATCATCCACGGCTGACTAATCATAATTCCACGAATTTAAAGATAATCAGAGTCAAACCCTTTTTATCTCGCGATATCAGCCCCATCGCCTGCAGGTACAAGTATGATTAACCACTTTAGTGTGCTCGGTATAAAACCCAGTGCCAAAGAAGACGACATTAAAAAAGCCTATCGACGGCTGTCAAACAAATATCATCCCGACAAGTTGTTAGGCGCCTCGGAAGAGGAAAAGCAGCAAGCCGCCGTACAACTTGAACGCGTTAAAAATGCTTATGATGTGTTGTCAGATCCTAAGCGACGTAATGCGTTTATCAAAGATTTCAATAACGTCATAGTGACCGATCCTGCTAGCGCCATGCGCGAGCTGTGGGATCAATTTTATCCTTGAGCGTTTTCTAGAGTAAGTGCCAAATGGTCAAAAAACTGAATATCTCACGCATTAATGAGCTAAAAAATAATGCCTACGACAATATCGAGTCCTACGACGATCCCGATACACCTAAAGCGCTAGAGCAATTTACTAGCCAAATCAAAAAGGTGTTAGAAGCCGATCCTAAGATGCTTGATACTGTGCCTGAGTACCTGCCTGTCGCGCTTTACGGTCGAATTAAGTTTCCCGCCGAAGCCAAACTCAAGTGGGCACATTGGATAAACACGGCAACTCAACCCGAGTGGGATGAGTTTAAAGTCACGATTGGCTTTAACAATGCCGATTTACCCTTAGTGTTAGCCGTGCGTGGTTACTCGGAAACCTTACTGATTGAAAGCTGCGCCGTACTGTATTTACTTGAAAATCAAGGTAAAGCAACGCCAGCAGCAAAACATCACGACGATGAAGATGATGACAACGATTATGTTGGCACCTCAGATAACGACGACGATGATGAAGGCGAAGAGGAAGATGGCTACTACGATCACTACGATGATGAGGACCGCTAATGAACACTAGTCTCATTGAGATTACCGTCGCCGAAATTAAAGAGTTGGCGGACGTAGAGCCAAAACAAGCGAGCAAACGCTTTGAAATCATTGCAAATACCATGAGCGACGCGCAATTAGTCGAAGTCATCGAACACATGGATATCGTCACGCTGACGCAAATCAACAGTCACCATGATATCTCTTGCCCTTCGATCATGTCTGAACTCATGACCCCAGAACAAATTCGCGACATCGTCTGTCAGCAACCTTTGTACTGGGAAGAAAAAATCAAAAACAATGCCGAAGAACTTATTCAGCATACCTTTGATTTTTTGACCTATTTAATTCGCATTCAAGATAGCGAAGAAAAGCAAACTGCGATTCTAGAATGTATCGCCGAAGATCCTGCGGGCCTCTTCTACCTGTCGATCCCTTTCATCGAAATGATGTTAGGCGAAAAACATGAAGATGAAGACGGCTACACAGATCTCTATGATGACGAAGAAGACACCGAAACCATCGGCTACGACAGCCGCGTCGCCAGTGAAGATGCACACAGCCTCAGCATAGACGACCCACGCAGCCTAATGGCCTTAATCCACGAGCTTGCGCCCGATGTTGAAAAAGCCATTAAGAGTCTGCTGCGTAACGAAAGCTCAGGTTGGGAAATGATCATCAGCAAGTTTGTCAACGAGCTGGTTATTCAAGCCAAAGAGAAAAACCAAGTGACGGATGAATACGCTGAAGTCGATGATATGTTTAGCTTTTTGGATTAAGGAATTATTTGATGCAACTGGTACTGCGTGATGTAGATCAAGGACCCTACCTAAGCAAGGTATTGATCCAAGGCCAAGCAGACGAAACGCTGAGCGGTGAACAGCTGTCACAAATCAAATCCAAAGCCATTTTGATGAGCCTCAAACTGGCCGATAAGTTTTACAACAAGTACAAAATGCACCTGCTTGAACAAGCAGCGCACGATGTCATTGGTGTGGTGAGCCTTGGTTTGATGGAATTATCAAACCAAAATCCGCAGCAAGCGATACGCCTGTTGATCACCGCCGATGGCGTAGTCAAATGCTTTCAAAAAGGCTGGAGCATGCTCAGCACTGTCAGCAAGCATAAACTCGTCAACGGCAAGTCACTGTACGGCGATGTCGACAAGTTCTTGCTTGAACAAGTGTCTAGCCCGCCAGATGCAGAAGAATGGTTAGGCTATGAAGCCTATCAAGATGCCCTGCTTGAGCATCAACGCCAACAGTCAATTGCGGCCTTATTGGCACAGTTTTACGCGCAATCGAGCTATGATCCGCTAGATTTTCTCAATCTAGAGAGTGTATTAGCCGAAGCGGTACTGTATCGATTGTTGTTTGATGGCGCCAAAGTCAGACAGGATTTGAAAAAGCGTATCGGCAAAATCACCTTAAAAGAGGAATGGTTTACCCGTGAGCATATCGAATTGGAAACCCAGAAAGCGTTAGCAGAATTACCCGCAGAACTCGCTGAAACCATCAGTAAAGATCTCGGTAAAAACTTTGTCCCCGCCCTACTGCGTACCCTGCACTTTGCGAAAAGCTACCGCGAACTCTTACTCAGCGACGCTTCCCCCGAGCGCTTAGAAAGATTCGAACACAAGGAAGGTCTCGTCGGCCTCCTCGGCTGGCCACTCTACATAGTACTTTGATCGGTACTTTAATCAGTAGTGTGTTCAGTAGGTTAACGAGTGCTTGAGTCGCTTAAAAATGAGTGCTTTATTGAAAAATAAAGCACTTTTTTAATGTCTTTTGTCTCTATGCTCAATCCCAACAATCAGTATTGACGTCTCAGTTTTGAGTGGTTTTAGCTTGAAAATAAGTAACTTACAGAGATAAAACTCTTCAGTTAGATAAATTCTGGAGATTCATCCCTCCTCAGATAACCCCAAATCCGAAACATACCATTTTCTATCGAATAAGGAATTGAATATTGGGCTAATTGTGCGCTTACAACATCAGAAAAGTCCGTCACTCGATCCGCCACTAATCTGCCTAGCCATTCTCTTTTGAATGGATCAACTTCTAACCACTCAATGGTTTCTGCTATTTCAAGTAACTCGTGCCACCACACGGTAGTAAAACCTGCATTAGGGTTTTCATCATAAATCAATTTGTATCGCACATAGGGAATAAAGTCTTCAGATCCATTTAATGCCTTTTCAAGCTCGCACCACTTTGTTTTATTCATTACAGACGAAAGCTGATGCTCGTTTACATACTTCAAAACTTCAGAATTCATTTTTTAGTGTCTCAAGCGACTAAGTGAAAAACTAAATGATATAGCTTTAATAGATATATATTGCCAATAAAAACTAATTAAAATGACAGATAAAATGATGGGCAATAAATTAGGCCATCCATTTTAAACCGTGGAGCGCTTATTGGTTTGACCTACTCATATTGGCTTGCCATCGTATTTGCTCGTCGACAGGGTGAATAGAAGCCTAGGGATTCTAAGTTTATGAACGAGAGCCATGGACAGCGAACTGGCAGTTAAACAAGAATGTTGTTCAAGTCCTTCCTTTGGATGCTCGCCCGCCACAAACGCGAGCAACTTGTTACGAGTCATTTTTAATGGTGATTATTGTATTTCCATTCGAACTAAAGGTGCTCGCTCACCCATGTAAATACTGACAGGAACAAGCAAACGCTTATCATCCTGCTCTCGAAGTTGATAATAATCCTCGGTGCATGCAAATGAAAATGAGTTATTTTCCCGAAGCACTAATTTTCGAATGACGCCATTGCTGGTTTTCGCACTGAGTTGCCCATCATCAAATGTAACAGTCATCATCGTATCGTCTGTACCTTTGTATTTACCAATCAGAGTCTTAGCTTGTTCTGTGATATTTTGATGAGCAATTGGCGCTGGTGAAAGGTTAAGTTGCCTTGCAATCATATTTAACAAAGCTGGGCCTGGGTGAACAGCGTCATTGTTGCCGAATACTGTGCCAAGTAAATCATGCGAGGGAAAATAGACTGACCATGCCACAAAACCAGGCACTTGCCCTTGATGACTGTAAGACGGTTGACCGCTTATCGGGTATACATCAGTGCCAAACCCATAATTGACTGATTCCCCGTTGTTTAGTTTTGCTCTAGTTACCATCAGCTGATAATTTGCAGCCGAAATTACCTTCCCAGAACTTAAACCACGATGCCACAAGCTCATGTCGTCAAGAGTCGATGCAATTGCACCCGCCGCATAAATCCAACTACGGTCAACGATTTCGGGAGTAAAATACGCATTAGGTTCATCGCTATTTGCGGTATAACCTCTCACAATTTGCTTTGAACTTACCCCTTTAGTCACAACAAACGAATTCTTCATGCCTAAAGGAGAAAAAATATTCCGCTGCAAATACTCGCTATATGTCAGACCAGAAGCGGCTTCAATCACCTTTCCTAACAAAATATATCCGGTATTTGAATACGCATAATCAACACCAGGCTTTGTCAGCACTGGCATTTTACTCACTACATTGATCACTTCATCAATGGTGGCGTATTTGTCCCATCGCTGCCTGATCCCTACATCCGAGTTGTAATTTGGCAGCCCAGAAGTATGACTTAGAACACTTTCAATCGTTAGCTTTGCGTACTCAACTGGAAGATCTGTAATAAAATCATCCAGAGTATTTTTTAAGGATAAATTATTATTCTCAACGAGTTGAAGTATCGCAGCGGCCGTAAACTGCTTTGAGATTGAGCCGATCTGAAAAATACTATCAACTTTTAAGGGGTCACGAGTGCTTATATCTGCAACCCCAAGTGCGCCTTTGAAAATATGCTTTCCAGATTGCTCGATACTGATTGCAAGTCCCGGCTTATCCGATGATGCATGGCAAGCTAACATGACGGAAAAATCGTGTTGTTTTGCATTCACACAGGTAACAAAAAATAGAGAGCTAAACAGTAACTTTTTTACCATGGTAATAAACACGCCTTTGCAAAGAAAATATAACGCCGCCAGCAGAGGCCGAAAAAACAGAGCGAAGCGGCAGTTTTTTCGGCCCTCTGGCTAAATTCAAAATCTGGCCATCCATTTTAGATCAACAACATAATGCACTTTTGGTTTGTCTACAACTTGTACGAGCTAAAATTGCTTAAATGAGAGTCATCAACAGTTGAAGGGCTAAAGCTAAAGCATAAAAATGAGCTAACTCATTAAAAAATGGTGTATTTAAGACATGCTAACCCACCCAATAAAACAAATGGGCAGTGATTGGTTTGGTTAAGCAGTATTACATTTAGTTGCTGTGAAAGTGCTGACAGCTTGCCGCAAAGTGCCGTCGTCGCTTTTCTAGATGTTCGCAGTAATCAGTGAGTGCTTGCAGCGTACCCACCGGACCATGAAATAGCTTGCCAAACTCAGTGGTGAGCTTGAGCCAATTGTCATGTGGGATATTTAATCTTGTCAGTAACTTAGCGCTATTTACACTGATTGCCCCACGTTTATCACTTCGAATAATTCGGCCTGTTTCATCGACCAATTCAAGGTAATCCGATAATAAAAACGCAATGCCATTGGGCTGGTTGTCGCGCTCATTACCGATAAAAGGCAGTAGATTTTTAGGTTGCTCACCTTTTAATGCGGCACGAATACGCAACTGGATACTGGCATGGTCGGATTGTTCTGGTGTATCAGCCAGTTGCGCTCTAATAGGATTCAAATCAACATAGGCCATACAAGTTAACACAGCGGCTTCATCGAGCAGGGCTTGCGATTTAAAGCGACCTTCCCAGAAACGACCTGTACAGTTATCTTCTTGATTTGCTTGTCTTGCTATCGGTTCATTAAGGCAGCGCATAAACCATGAAATATCGCATAATCGGCTGCGGTAAATTGCGATTGAATGCTTTAATCTGTGAACTTCATGCGCCTCAACTAACTCACCTTTGGCGAATTTTTGCGTTAATTCATCGCCTTTAAACAGCTTATGCCACTGCTCAAGTACTTCGCGGTAAGTCCAACGATTGGCGCTGTCGATATCGACCCGCAGCACCACATGCAGATGATTGGACATCACTGCAAAGGCCGCCACATCAATGGCAAAAAACGCTTCGAGTTCAAACAGTAGCAATTCTACCCAAGCGCGGCGATGGTCATAATTTTTTCCCGAATAGGCATCATCACCACACAAAAACGCACGCCGCACAACGCGGCTACAGCAATGGTAATAGGATGTGTCTTCAACACTTATCTGAGTTCTACGTGGGCGCGGCATACAAATCTCCTTGTTTAATGCTTAACCCAAGCATAGTCGGAGGTTAATTACCATGCCATTAAGACTGGATGTCCATTTTTCTTTTATGGCAACAAGAGTAGGAATTTTCGATTGAGCTAACGAGCCGAAATACGAAATGGGGCAATATCTTTTTAGCTAAACGAACAGCAGAAGTGTTAGTTAAGATTGGCATTGTTGCAACTGTGACCGTTGGCGGCATGGATGCCGTCGTCGAGCCCTCAGGGACGAGTTTATGGCGAGTCACAGGGGAAACAATGACAATGAATACAGCACAACTGACGACAAAGTTATCTTGCTTTGTGCAATAGCTTTTTAGCTAAACGAACAGCAGAAGGGTTAGTTAAGATTGGCATTGTTGCACCTGTAACCTTCTAAAAATAGGGATATTTTAGTAGAGCCCTCTGGGATACTTCTAGTTAAATAAAGAGGCGGTGAGTCACTGGGGAAACAATGAGAATTGATGTGTAGCAACAACTGACGATAACGTTATCTTGCTTTTGGGCAAAAAGAAAAGCCCGCGGCTGCGGGCTTGGCGTCACTTAAAGTCAACGGAATATAAAGACTGACTTAACGATACGTCAGCGTCGTGGTATCCGTTAACTTATCGTTATCTTTAACGGTCAGTTCAACTGTGTGTTGTCCACGGCGGGCAAGGCGCAATACCACTTGACCGTTAGCGCGGGTGCCATTGTCGAACGTCCACTTATGTTGCTTGATTACGCCATCGGTATCGTAGCTAGTCGAGATAAACATATCGACGAACAATAAATTGATACGCTGAATTTGCGCAACAGGCGGTTGTTTTACCTCACCAACCACCACAGACACAGTTTGTGACGTGCTATGGGTTAAGCCGTCGTTATCAGTCACAGTTAGCGTGACCAGATACTCGCCGCTTTGGCTGTAACTGTGAGTCACTACCTCACCCACTGCGACTGTATTATCACCAAAGCTCCACTCGGCAGACACGATTTGTCCGTCGCTGTCGGTTGAAGTGGATGTCAGTTGCACCGCAGCGCCATTCACCACTTGAGTGAAACTGGCCACTGGCGCGACTTTTTCCGCTTCGAGCAAGAGTGAAATCACCACAGGATCGTGATCCGATGAGCGATACGCATCAGTTGCGAATAAGTCTTGGATTTGAGTAGGCGTCTTAAACTCTTCGTTGTAATCCAATACGCGCGGTTCGTCGGTATTGATATGCCACTCAGTCACATCCACCACTTTATCCAGCAGGGCAGCATTCGCTAAAGCATGATCCAACTGACCCGATTCTGCCGAGAACACATAGGAATAAGGGTTCGGCTTTTCAAGTTTGGCAAACAGCTCACTAAAGCCCGCGTTACCTAACGCCGTTAATGGATCTTCCTTCGCATAGGCGTTCAAATCACCAATCAGCAATACGCCTTGATCTGGATATTGCTCGCTAATCCATTGACCTGCAGCCGTCGCCGCACGGGTACGAGTGATATTACAGTTGCCTTGACCATCATTCAGATCAGGATCGCCCGCACATTCACTGCCCTTAGATTTAAGGTGATTAACCGCAACGACCACGCCTTCTTCACTGCCGTTCACGCTAAAGGCTTGGGTCAGCATTGGACGGTTTTTGCTATCGTCAAACAAAGGCTTTTGGTCATCATCCAATGGCGAATTTGCACTGGATAGAATGCGTGCAGCGCCCTGCGGCGTGACTTTATCGCTACGATAAATCAAGCCGACTGTGATGGCATCGGTGCCAATCGCATTCATGCCTGTTGGCGCGATATAAGCGTAACGCGCTTCACCCACAGCGGCATTCAAACCTGCGACTAAATCAGCAATGGCCGAATTAGCGCCAAAGCCATCGTTCTCGATTTCCATCAAACCAAATACGTCGGCACTAATGCCCACCATGGCGCTGACAATCTTCGCCTTTTGACGCTCAAATTCGCTCAACGTATTGGCACCACGCGCAGTTGGGAATCCTGCACCTTGACCATCACCGTTGAAGTAGTTAAGCACGTTAAAGCTAGCGACTTTTAGATTACCGCCCTCAACCAATGTTGGTGCGATTGGACGTGGGTTTTCCGCTATAAAGTTCACCGTCTCGATTGGCATAATGCGATACAAATTAAAGCCATAGTGCATTACACCCGTAAGCGATGTGGCTTTATCACCTACACGCACTGTGTTTGATGCGCTAAGACCAGGAGCGGGGAATTGCACAGGATCTGGATTCTGCGCTGTTAAACCGTCATCCAATAAAATACTGTCGCGTTGGTTAGCCGCGCTCACCGCCAGCGCATCCGTGCCCGGTGCCGCCACTTGCGTACCGATAAAGTGGCGCTGACTACCTAATGAAATCTCGCCGTAACGACCTAGGTTGTAGACTTCGTTCACCACTAAATCTTGGCTAAAACGAACATGCATGCCCTCAAATGGCTCAAAATCATCACTGCTGTTAACCGGTAAGGTCACCACAGCCGCTGTTGGTAATGCTTGTGCAGTGGCACACAACTTATGATCTGATACAGTCGTTAGTTCAGTTAAGCCTTGATATTCAGTGACTTTGGCTTTTAAACGAATACGATCACCCGCCACGTACGCGGTAGGCGCAGTGCCGGTATACACAAACACCCCTTCCGAGGTTTGTGGATCGCTATCGGCTTCGTTATCAGCCATTTGTACAAAAATGCCCTTAAGACCGGCTTCTTGATTACTGACGACAACCGCTTCAACCACTAAGGTTTGACCATTAAGAGGACTGGCAGCGCCCGCGCCTTGCAGCGCATGAATTGCTGTGGCTTCTTCGCCGCACACTAAAGAACTCGGTGGAGGGTCGACTGGATCGGTTGGTGTGCCGGCGCTGAATTTACCGAGATCAGAAATATCATCCTTCGCAAAACCTAACCAAGTGCTAAAGCTGACAGCATCGTCACTGATGGGATCGGCAATAAGCTTTTCAGGATTACGGCGCAGGGTGTTGTCTTGAGTGGATAAGTCACCACTGCCCCACTCGGCACCGGGATCGACACCAACTTGACCTAAACTATCAATCACTTGATTTTGATAAGTCAGTTCAATCGCATCGTCGCCGTTGAAGAAGCTGGCGGTACTTTGTTGATTGGTCAGTGCAAGAATATCAGCAGACGCATCGTTATCGGCAACCACATAAGTCGCCCCCGCGGCTAATGAGCCAGTGAGCGCAATGGTCGTACCGACGTTGGTGCTGCCATTAAAATAGAAACGCAATTGGTATTGGCTTAAATCAATAACGCCCGCGGTTGGGTTATACAGTTCGATAGCTTTATTGTTGCTGCTGCCTTCGACGTATTCTGAAATGATCAAATTATCAGCGCCATGGGCAAGCCCACAAACGCTGCTGATGGCTAACGCCAGCACAGTTTTAGTGTTAAACATTGAGACCCCTAAATGTATTGTTTTAATATTTTGTATTGAATTGCGATTTAATTGATGTGCTTAGATGCTTCAAGGTGATGTCACCTCGAACACTGACAATACTATAGAGGATCAAGGTTACAAATTGGTTGCGCCAAAGTTGCAACTTAAGATTGATATTATTGGTGCGATTTAGCGATCAGAGCTAGGAAGAAAGCAGTACGGGGAATGCTGGCCGCCCATTAACAATGCGACCAGAAATAATCAATGTGATGGGATAAATGGCTCTTAAAAATAAGCAGAGCCAATGGATGAGAGCCCTGACGCAGGGCTATAAGGGCTCAAGTTTTTCATCAAGTAAACTGACCAGCAGTAACTCACCTTGGGCGTTCACCCTAAACTCGCCGTATTTAGCCGCACTGAAATGATCGGCCTGCCCTTCTTCAAAGAAAAAGCTGTTCGATGCAAGCTTGATTTGATTACCACGAACACGAAATTGCACCCGCAGCTGATCTTTACCCAGCGCTTGGTCAGTATAAAAATCCATAAAACGTGCAACTTTTTGCCCATCTAGTGCCAGCAACAACTGACCCTGCATTTGTTGCGGCGCTAAGGCGCTACGCACATCGCGGGCAATGGCATATTCCAGCGCCATGTAATCCCCCTGCATTAACGAGCGCGGATCGACTGGCGCTAATGCAAAGCGCACGACTTGGCCGTGATTAAGCAGTTGTTCGAATTTGAAAATGCGCCAATTCACGCCAGCAAGAATCGCAACTGTCGTAAAAAGTACTATGCCCAGCGCCCATTTATGTGAAGCCGCCAGTTTTCCCATCACATTGCCCATCACATAGTCTCCTTGGCATTTTCATTGGCAGGAAATAACCGCCACATCAGCATCCTTGCCACCAGCAACAGCGCGCCTAAACCCATCAAATAAGCAGATTTCAGCAGTAGTGTTGTTTCTAATGAATAATAATATCCACTGACAAACAGCAGCGCCGACATAATTCCCATGCCTTTTAGCCAAGGCTCATTGCAATAATGGCCAAGCAAGATCAATAGGATAGCCGTCGATAATCCCTGCATGGGTAAAGATAAACCGCTAATAACCATTAAACCGAGAAAACAGCCTATCGCCGCCATTGAGCTGAGTGATTGTTGGCGTTTGCGAAATACGCTGACCAACAATAATCCGCAAATGACAAAAATAATCGACAGATGGCTAAGCGTGAGCCACAAGCTTTGCTGCCAAGGACTGAATAAGGCTTCAAAAATACTGTCCATGCTAAAAGCATGCATCAGTTGCAATGTCAGTAATGCCAGTGCAAAGCCGTAGATAAGCATACGCGCGCGGCGGTAATGACGCCCGAACCGATTGATATTGAACAACACTAAGCTAATGATTAAGGCAAACAGACTTGGGCTGACATTGAGCCATTCGAATTTAGCCATGAGGCCAATCACGCACCAACTTAAGCAAAACGCGAACACAAACTGGGCTAATCCATGGGCAATTAAACCCCACAACAACAAGAGAATACCCGCCATACACAGATACCAGTTGAGGCTAAAATCATTGTCTATTAAATCATAGAATCCCCAAGCCACACTGATTAAACCACTCAAACAGGCGGCAAAAGCAAATTGCTCAATGAAGATCTGTTGCCGCGGTAAAAAATACAACCCAATGCCCACGGCTAAATAGGTTAAGCCGATAAATAAAGCGACGCCCTCGCCTACCCGCTCAAAAATGGCGCCAAATGCCGCCATCATAAAACCCAATAGAAACAAAGCAGCGATCCAAGCGGCGAAGGCCTGCATAGCGGCAATATACCAAGGAATATCCTGGTTTTCTGGCATTTGGGGCGTACTGACTTTGCCCTCGGCATACAAGGATTGCCACAGTGTTATCAGACTGGATTCACCCGATGCATCAATTGAAGCGGCATTATCTTTTGAAGGAGACTTTAAAGGAGTCGCTACTGAACTCGTTAAAGAATTGGTCACCATGTCGCCATCCGGTAAGCCATTATTGTTGCTCATGAATGTCTCCCACTTTCCCTTGGGTCGCTCTCGCTGCGGGCTCAGGCTCTAATTCAGACATAGGTTCAGGCTCTAATTCTGACATAGACTGTGACAGTGGTTTTAGCTTGCGACTGAGTTCCTTTAACCAAATACTCAAGCCTGTGCTCGCCAAAATGATGTAAAGCCCAATAAACAAAAAACCACCTATGGGATCATTGTCCTCAAACATCAGCCGTATCAGTAACGCAGCGCCCACGGCAATCAAGCTAAAACCGCCCAAGGCCAAGGGATAAATGCGCGGTAAGCGATAGCGAAAAATAACGAATCCCAACACCAGATGGGCAAGATAACCACAAACTATCCAAGTACTAAAGCCATCACCTTTAAAGAAATCATCGAAAATCAGCCAAGTGATTAACCAAGTAAAACAGCCCATAGCAAACAGTGAACACACATATTCGAGGATTGGCGCATGCCAGCGCCCCACGACGTTGCGGTCTAACAATACAAAAGCGTAATAGATAGCTAAATTCAAACAGATAAAGATCAGCAGTTGGCCTTGTTCATCCAAGAAGGCTCCCCATAAATGGGAAAAGGAATCTAAAAATATCCCTATGCTTAGGTTAATAAGTCCCACCAGCAGCAGCCATAAACCATCGAATCCCGCCACCCAAGCAAAAGGCAAAATCACTAACGCCCACAGGGCGAATAACTGCCAAGGATCAGCGCCCGTTTGATAGGTTTGTCCAACCAGTGCTAATAGGCCGCCCACCAATACGCTCGCGGCCAATAACACACCATTGGCTGTCGTCGCACCAAATCTGCTGTCGTTGCTTTGGTTACTATGACTATGGGAATGGGAAGCAGCTGAAAGGGAATTAGCACGATAATATAGCCAAGCAAATGCGCCGGTGGCGAGCACTATCGCCACTTCAATCAGCCCGAATTTGGCAAAACGCCCGAGGGATTGCCAATTGTAGGCAAAGAAAAAAATCACTCCAGAGGCAAAGCTTAACGCGCCAAACCAGAGTAATAGGTTAGCGATTAAACTGCGCCAGCTCGACGCATCAGGCAACACTGTGACCTGCCGATAAAGCGTATTCGCTTGCTCTTGCGTAATATGTCCCTGTTCAACCCAGCCACACACTTGAGATTTGATCTGGCTCAATGTGAGTTCTCCCTCATCCTGTTTGCGCTAGCTTACTATGACCTATTCAAAATTCGCACAATATCGACAGCGTTGAGTAAATTAAATTGTGTATACTTGTAAAAAATCATTAACCTTTGGCATGATTAGGGGTGACCATGGTAATAAGACAGTTGTATCGTCTACTCTTTAGTTTCATTTTAGGGATTAGCGTATTTTCGGCCGCAATCGCCCAAGATAACAATCAGTCGCCCACAGCAACTAATACAATAGTACCCAATACAACAGCGCCCAACACAATACCGACCATTCATGTCGGTGGTTATCAATTTTCTCCCTATGTGAATCTACAACAGGACGGCCGCTACACAGGCCTCACCCTCGATATCATTAATGCATTGAATCAAATACAACAAGAAGTGTTTTTTGAATTTACCGTCACCAGTGTTGAGCACAGATATAAAGCCTATGCCTTAGGTCGCTTCGACATGATGATATTTGAGAATCCCACTTGGGGATGGCAGAAAATAGCGGATCAGTTTATTCCACTACACATGATAGATGGGGAAGTGTTTATTGCGCTTAAGGCCAAAGCCCATAATCAAAATTATTTCAAAAACTTAACCAATAAGTCAGTCGCATTCGTTAAGGGCTATCACTATCAGTTTGCCCACTTTGAAACCGATGCTGACAAGTTGGCAAAGCAATTTCGCCCCTTGTTCGTCAGTAACAACAGGGCCTCTATCGAAAGCATTCTGCGCGAACGGGCAGACATAGCGCCCGTCACTCATTCCTATTTGCAGTATTATTTAAAGGTGAATCCACAAGACAGGCATTTACTATTAATCTCAGACAAATGGGACCAAGAGTACGATAACGGCATCTTACTTAGCCTCAGATCATCACTTGATGCTAAAAAGCTTTCACACTGGGTTCAGCTGCTCATCGACAATGGCAAACTGGCCGAACTCGCCGCCCAATACGGGATTAAGTCGAGCCAATAATTCGCTTTTTATTTCTTCAAGCCGTTAACGCTTTAAGCACGACGATTATCCAAAAGCGATCAGCGATTTAGGCGACTGACAAGAGTGGTCCCAGCATAGCCAAAGTGCCAATCAGCAAGAAAATTAAGGCTTGCACTATGATCATCTGGCCACTATTTGGCGGGCTCAAAGTGGCAATATAAAACTGCCAAATCGCGAAGATCCCGTAATTCATCCCAAGAAATAACAATAAGCTAAAGGCATACATGCCTGGGATCACCTTAAGTGCGCAGGCTAAAAGTACTGCAGTTGAGGCCACAAAAAACACTGACTGGCAGTGAAATAAACAGCGCAACATTTGCTTGCTCTGCTGGGACACATTTGCCTTTAACAACGGCGCCAATAGAACACGTTTACCATAGATTAAATGGTATCCACAGACTCCAGCACTCAAGACAGTCGCTGCCATTAATGTTAAAACCATACTGCTCCTAGTTAGTGCTCATATTTGATGGTGTTTGAAAATCAATGCGTAAACAAAACGAGAATCGCAACCCTCGGCGATAAGACCCTGATAACCCCAGTTGAGTTTCAGCTTAACAAAAATAACCTAGCTGGCTAAAAATCATTGAGTCAACCGGACCGCAACCAACACACAAGCCTGATAAAATGAACTCGCGCAGCCCAGTGCTAAGTTCTTAGCGCAAAAAGGAGCCCTTAGGCTCCCTTACTTCACATGTTTAAAATCACAATGCTTAAAATCACATGCTTAAAAACCTGTGCGGACTAAAACCTGCGACTACATAGTCGCCATAGTCCAATAATCTAAACGCTTTTGCGGATCGGCTAATAGGTTTTTACATTCTTCTTTATATTTACCCATTAACGCACCTAAGTTACTTGAGCCACCTAAGCTTTCGATTTGACGCGCTTTAGCAGCGACAACCGCTTGAGTCACCTCAGCTTCAGAGCTGTATTTCTTAGCTAAATTCTCAGACTCAATTTTAGAGCTTTTTAAACGCTCACCCACGGCCTGCATTTGCGGTGCATTCATCGCCCCAATGGCTTCTGAGCTAATTTGATAGTAAGCGGCACATTCAATGGCTTCTTTACTAAACGCTTTTTCTGCTTCATCAGCCCAAACTGCGGTACTGGCACTCAATACTAAACCACCTAATACCAATGTTTTTACCTGAGTTAACATGTTACTTTCCTTTTAATCGTCATAAATAAACCTACTCAAGCCCTGGGTGGATCTCAAGCTCGTAGATATAAAAATCCTGGTTTCGCACAAAGCCTAAGCCTTCATATAAGCCCTGCGCACGCTGGTTTTTTTGCTGAGTTTCTAACATCAAATAACTCATATTATGCGCTTTGGCATAACTGGCGGCCTGCTGCACTAGCGCTCGCCCAATTCCGACACATCGAGCATGTTGAGTCACAAACACATCATTGAGGATCAACATAGGGGCCAGACGTAACGATGAAAAACTGGGATACATTTGCACAAAGCCTAATCCAAGCCCTTGATTATCTTTGGCAATAAATATCACCGATGACTCATCTAGCAATCTTGAATGAATAAACTGCTCCGCGGCCGCGACATCATCCCTGCGCCCATAAAACTGTCGGTACTCATTGAATAACACTGCAATCTCATGGGCTTGAGTCACATCTGCTCGAGTTATAATGCTTGCCATGGGCCTTTCCTTGGTATCGTTAGAGTGTTGGCGGGTGTTGTCGCAATCTAAATTGCAGACTGTTTTTCACCGTAGGCCACTCAGCATCAATAATGGAATACACCACAGTATCGCGAATTGTGCCGTCTTTAAGAATTTTGTGATTACGCAACACACCATCTTGCTTAGCACCCAGTCTCGCAATTGCTTGTCTGGAGGCTTGGTTATGCCAGTGAGTCCGAAACTCAACGGCAATGGCATCTAAGGTTTCAAAGGCAAAGGTCAATAGTAATAACTTAGCTTCGGTATTGATCCCCGTACGCTGAGCACGTTTTGCATACCAAGTATAGCCAATTTCAAGACGACGATTTTCAGGCTCCCAGTTGCAAATGCGCGTGCAGCCGACAATTTCACCGCTCACTCTATCCCGCACTGCAAAGGGAAAACTCTGACCCCGCGCTTTTTCTTCGAGGGCTTTTGTCACATAGGACTTCACCTCGGCAGGTTCTGGCACGCTAGTAAACCACAAACGCCAAAGCTGACCATCTGTTACAGCTAAACTCAATGCCGCCACATGGGACAAAGATAAAGGCTCAAGCACAATATGCTCACCCGTTAAACAACCTAAGTTATCTTCACAGCCCACAGTCTCGCCCCCGTTAGATGATAGAAAAGTGTGTTGTTGCGCACATTTTTATCTAGCCTAACATTAAACGAGAATAAAAAAATACCCTATTTTCAGCATGATTGGACAAATTTGTCCTATTGTCGGCGGCTTAGATTACATAAAGCTTAAGAGTGTAAAAAAATTTGAAGAAATGAGTGAATGGCAGTTAAATCCGCTTGGAGTCAATACTGCTATCACAGAATACGTCGCGAAATGAGATAAGCAATCGGGGCCAATAACAGCAAACACCTAAATCTGCGTTCAGTATTTAAGTGTTTGCTATCCGTTGAAGCTAGCCACCATATTTAGAGGCTAAAGTTAAAATCTAAAGTTAGAGGCTAAAGTTAAAAGCCATGCACACTGTTACTGACCCTAAACCAACCCGCAATACTATTGCGCTGGGCTAAGGTTTTAGTCACTTCATGGGGAAAGCGCTCACTGAGAAAAATCACAAAATGACCCATTTTAGGTGCGATGCGTTCAATCTCAATATCAATATCAGCTTCATCATAGATAATCAACTCGCCACAATCTGCCGCTTTCCAGTCAGGATTTAAGAAAAACACTGTGGTTAAGATACGGTTTTGACTGCCTTTCAGCGCATCGACATGCTTTTTATAAAATGCCCCAGGCTGATATACCGCATAGTGACTTTCATAGTCGAATAACCCCATAAACAAACGACGATTTAAGCCATTTTTGAGTTGCGTCATCAGTTCAAGATATTGGGCATCAGGCTCGTTGTGCTCTTCTAGCCATTGTATTCTGTCGCGGCGAATGTCGGGGTTTAATTGCTGCTCTGCGCCACGACCAATGGACGCAGCTTTTAGCTCATGTGCTTGCGTTGATTGAATTTTTTCCAATAGCACTTGGCTTATATTGCTTGGAACTAAGTCAGGTAAAAAGATATAGCCTTTGTCTACCAAGGCATCAGCGATCACGTCCAGCATTGCTTCACTTAGTTGCGAAACCATTATGCTACATCCAATAAAAGGGCTACGCTTTTGCTGTACTCAAGGGCTCAAGGAGGGATTAAATGAGCCTGATTTTCGAGGGGCGTCGATACGAGATATGATTGCCATATCTCAACAGTAAATTTTGCAGAATTCTAGAGTAAAGAACGCCGAATTACAATAAAATAAAAATCAATATAAACAACATCTTAAATTCAACCAAACAGTTCGACTGGCTCATCATCTGGGCTAAGCTGCACACACTGCTCAAACTGTAATCCCAGTTTGTTCAGCAATGCCTTTGACGCGCCATTATGGGCGCTCACAATCGCCACAATACGCTCGATACCTAAACTTTTGCCTAAATCAAAAGCGGCTTTAGCGGCTTCGAATGCGTAACCCTTACCCCAATATTGCGGCAAAAATGCATAGCCTATGTCGACATTATCAAGCGTCGGCCGTTTGATTAAACCGCAAATTCCTATGGTGAATCCGTTCTCCGCGAGCACCACTGCATAAAAGCCAAAACCACATTCGGCATAACTTTTCATTGGTCCATTGAGGATATAATCCTTGGCCTGCACAAGCGTGCGTACTCCCCTGTCCCCTATATTATCAATAAAGCCTTGGCTATTGAGCAACACTAACATAAATGAAGCATCGGCTGGGGTTAACTGCCGCAGGATTAATCTAGGAGTAAGCGCAACTTGCATAGGATTTCTCCACTAGAAATAGACAATGTTTATAAAAATATAGTCATAAGCTTTTTCATAAATAACGGACGTATTGGCTGCCGTCCTTTTGCGGTTTTTGGGGTGCCACAACCGCTGGCGTACCGACATACAAAAAGCCGACAATTTGATCGTGTGGTTCAAGGCCTAATGCGGCATTCACATTAGCATCGAAGGCAAAATCGCCCGTGCGCCATACAGCGCCTATGCCTAAGGCAAAAGCCGCTTGTTGCATCGCCATCGTTGCGCAGCCCGCTGCAATTTGTTGTTCAAGTACAGGCACTTTAGGGTGTTGCTGCGTTTTTGCAACGACAGTGATCACCATAGGCGCACGCATTGGCATACCCTTGGCTTTATTAACGAAATCCTCGTCGGCGCCGCTGGCTTTAGCCGCCTCAACAAAGATATCGGCTAAGGTGTTTAACCCTTGATCTGTGGCAATAATAAATTCCCATGGGGCTAATGCACCATGATCTGGCACACGAATGGCAGCATCTAAGATGATTTTTAATTGACTCGCATCGGGAGCGGGAGCGATTAATCGCGGGGTCGATTGACGGGTGAGCAAAAGTTCAATAGCGTCCAAGTTCTTATCCTAGTTCGATATAAATTGCGTTCAAGCATAGCAAATTGCAGGCAAAGAGGCATAAAAAAATCCCACCGCATGGATGGGATTTAACGCTTTGATTGCGCTTGAAAATCCAGAGCTCTTTATAAAATGCTTACTTAACCCCGCAACGCTTAGCGATGAAATAATCTAGGCTAGTGTAACGGCCGCCGCCTAAGGTAAAGAGTGCCAACAACATAATGAAATAAGTGGCCGCAAACTCAATACCATTATTAAGCACAGCTAAGTTACCTGAGCTGGTCAGCCAGTCGTAATTACCATGCTCCTGCAATATTTCTTTAGCTTTCGCCAGTTTATCCCCTGCTTCAAGCACTCTGTCGTTGGCAAGCCAAGAACTGCCATCGGCAATCGCTAACCAGCCATTTGGCCAATGCACTGTCAATGCGGCGACCAACATAGTGACCATCAAAGGGATAGATATCAGCCGAGTCGCAAGCCCAAGCAGTAATAAGATAGCGCCAAAGAACTCGGTTCCCGCCGCCAACCCTGCCATTACCGCCGGCATTGGCAGGCCTAAACCCCAATCGGGATTGGCAAACCAAGCCACCGTATCGTCAAAGTGGGCGAGCTTGTTATAACCGGCTTGCATCAACACGGGCGCAAGGTAAGTCCTGAGGGCTAATGGTGCTAAACCATCGAAATAGCGACTCATATTGAGCAATTTTTGGTAACGGGATGCAAGTGGCATAGTGTCTCTCTTTGACTGATGAATTGGCTTGCAGGAATAGACCCTAGCAAGCCCATAAATCTTTCATGGCCTAGGCTTTTTTTGCACTTGCCTCTTTTTCAATGGCTTCTTGATTAAGCTCGGTGAGATCTTGAATGAGTCCGCCCAACTTTTTATAAAAGTGCTTCGACTGCTTCTCCGAGAGGCTCGCGTTCATCGCTAGCAGTAAGGTTCCAAATGCCTCAGTATTTTTACGCAAAAACACTTTATGTTGTTCAGACTTAAGCTCATCGGGCTGCGTCATTAGCAAGGTCAAACGCTCGGTTAATAGCGCTTTATCGGCGCGCTGGCCAAGGGCGACCTCAAACTGACGTAACCATTCGTGGCGATACTCGAGCCACATATCTAAGGTGGATAAACGCTGTTGATTATACTGATGAATAAGCTCTTTTTGTTCAGCACTCACACTGCCAAGCCAGTCATCAAATTGTTCTTGAAGGTTTTCATCGGCCTCTTTTTGTAACTGCGTTGGGGTTTTACCGGCAAACTCTTTGACAAGCTCCTGCTCATCTTCCCGTAATTTGGCGAGGATTTGCTTCACCTGTGCATCGGACAAGGACATTATGATGGGCAGTAATTCTGGCAAGGCAAACTCAAACAAACGAAACCAATGCCGCTTAGCAATCTCCACATGCTCGGCCCATAACACTGGCGTTAAGGTATTGGTTTTGATGAGGCTTTCGACTTCGGTTAGTTGCACCACATAGTGGGACAATTCTTTGGATTGGTGCCACAGGACAAATTTTTCAATGAGGGCATCGAATGCCTTTTGCTGCGATTTATCTAAAGTAACGTAATCCTCTTGCTCCCAACCGATGGCCCAATCGAGGAAATGGTAACTGAATTTAGTCGAACAGGCGCTTAAGCCTAAGAGACACACAAGTAGCATCACGCCTTTTTTCATTCTGAATCATCCATCCTAGAACTGTTGCTAATATGACGCTTGAGCCTATATAAAGTTGCCTCTTATATCAAACAAGTTTGTCTAATAAAGGTTTTCAATATGTTAATACTTTGCCTGTTTTATGATTAAAAAATCGAGCAGCCATCCTCATGATGCTTGGGTGATGAGCGGCCAAAAACAATCAAACCATGCCAGATAGTCGGCGCTACGACTGGGCTCCGTTTGCGCCGCCATCAATAATGCCCAGTAACAGGCAAATACCCAGTACATGTCAATGGCGGCGGGCACGGCCTCTGCGGCGTTTATTGAAACATAAGGGTGTTCACTCAGATACTGCGTCACTAACTCGTTTTGCTGGGCAGGCGTTAACGCATGGGTCGCTAACACTACGGCTAACTCACACAGGGGATGCGACGCCGTCGCATACTCAAAATCGATACAATACAAACGATTATTTTTGAGTAGCAAGTTGTGGGGATTAAGATCGCGATGACAAAACTGCGGTTTAATTAAACAAGCCGCTAAGTTATCGCACCAATCTTTGATGGCGATTTGGATGTTAAGCAGTTTAGCCACACGCTCATTCCAATTGTGCATTGTGGTAAGAGATGCCTGATAAGCAAGCATCTGCTGGTGATATTCCTGCCATTGTTCAGTGATACTAATGGCATAAGGACCTGTGGGCAGTTCCCGCAATTGCAGCAATAATTCCAGCAGTAAGCGCGCAGTTGAGTTGGGATGCTTATCTTGCTGTATTGGCATCAACCTAGGCTCAGGACTTAAACAAGCTTGTTGTGAATCGCCGTGATGTAAAATGCCCAAAGACGACTGTCCCAACATAAAATCAGCGGCACTGGTTTGGCGCTCTAATGCTGGCCAATGGATGAAGCGTTTACATTGAAAGCGTTCGCTATCAATCACATTGTGTTCAATTGCCGCACACTCTGCTGCGCTCGCTACTGCACTTTCGATAAAGTCATTCTCAATAAGGTCACTCTTAATAAAGTCACCCTCGATAAAGTCACTCTCAATAAGGTCACTTTCAATAAAATCGCTGAGATAATAGCGCTCATCTTCACTCACCCACAGCAGTTCAGGGGCAAGTTTAGCTTGGGCGAGTTGTTGCCAGTAAAAACGCTCCTGCTCGCGGGTGCAAAAACTGTCCGCCGCATTGGCATTGCCCCGCAGCACATAACACCCTGTTGGCGTAGTGATCTTATAATTATGATTACTCAAGCCGCCCGAAAGCTCGCAAATACTCTGCACTTGCTCAAGCCCAGCTCGTTTGAGTATGGGCAAGAGTGTATTGAATGATTCGCCCGCTGAGTATGGCTTAGCAGCATTGACATCGAGCATTAACTGAGTAACTTCAAGGCATTGGCCTCACGGGCATCGGCTAACGCAGTGCGCCACAGGAAATACCCTACAACTGCAAGCCCTACATAGAGTACGAATAATAACGAGGTCAACATCAAGCCTTTACTGAGATAAAGGTAAATAGACACTATGTCGATAACGACCCAATAGAGCCAATTCTCAAGTACTTTCTTCGCCACTAAATAGGTCGTCATCACAGCAAAACAGGTCGTGGCCGCATCTAAATAGGGGAACGCGGCTTGGGTATACATCGCCATGCCGTGCCCGACACAAAGCGAAATAACGCCTGTCACCGCGATCAACTTCAAGTGGGTTTTCAACGGCCAAGTGGTCACTTTGACCCCTTGATGTTTATCGCCGCCCTGGGTCCAGAGCCAATATCCATAGAGCGCCATCGCCATATAATAGATATTCAGCACTGACTCCATCAGTAACGACACCTTCCAAAACAACACAGTGTAAATGGCGGTACTGGCAAAGGCCGCCGCCCAGCACCAGACGCTCGCCTTCATCGCCAGCAGTAGATATGCCATGGCTAGCAGTACCGCCAAGGCTTCCCATGCGGTCATCACATGGACTTCACCAAAGGCCGCATTCATACTCTCGACCAAGGTTAACCATAAATCTGTCATTGTGTTGTTCTCACTGCCGATTTATCGCGTATGTGACGCTAAAACATTATTCGCTGTGGGCTAAATTCAACTCACCACCGATAAACTTACACACAAATACTGCCTTGCCCCACTTCTCATGGGCGGCTTGCATCTCGGTCGCCAGCATAGTCATCACATCTAAATAATCACCGCACACTTGGGTTGCCATCGCATTGGTCACGCGCTCGATATTAGGATAGCTATCCACGCGACCAATGAACCACTTAATCGGATCGAGGTAGTTCTCATTGAAGGGATACATGCTAATTTCTGCGGTCAGTTTCATCTTAATTCCTTAAATTTGAGAGAAGCTATAGCCCTTACACCGGACTACAGCTTAGTCATAAGTTAACTCAAATGGCTCATAGTGACCTGAGCCATTACATAAGCTTTTACATAAACTTAACGTTAAAGGTGACGCCAATCTGACGCGGATCACCGTAACGAATATATTGCTTTTCTGCCCAGCCATTATCAGGCTCGTTACCGAAGTAGAAACCGCGCACACCGTATTCTTCATTGAACAAATTACGGCCCCATAAATAAGCCGACCATGCACTCGCCTCATAACCCACGCGGGCATTGACGATAGTGTAGGGTTCAGAACGGGATTCATTGCTGTCTGAATAGTAAAACTCGCTCTTACCGCTTAAGTTTAGGTTAGCAAACCAACCCGAATTGGCACGATAAGTCCCACCAAGGCTGTAGGTAAAGTGTGGTGAATGGGCCAGATCGCGGCCAGTTAAATCCACCTCAGTGCCATATTTGTCCTGATACTGATAATCGCCGTAGGCGGTTTCTAACCAACCTAAGCTTGAGTAAATTTGTAGATTATCCGTGGCATACCAGGTCGCATCTAACTCAGCACCATAGTTATTAGAACTACCAGCGTTTTCGGTGAACAAAATAAAACGCTGTGGTTTATCAGGGTCTTGCTGGGATGCCGCCACCTGTTGATCTTGTCTGTCCATATAGAACAGCGCCAGATTAGTATCGATAAGCCCTGCTAGCCAATGGGATTTAAGGCCGATTTCATAGTTATAAAGCGTCTCAGTACTGAACTCTTTTTTATCGTTCAGTTCGACAGGCAAAGTCATATTAAAACCGCCCGCCTTGTAACCGCGCGCGACACGGACATATGCGTTGTGTGAGTCATTCAGCACTTTACTCACTGCAATATGCCCACCCCACATGGTTTCGCTCGGGTCGAAATTATCGTTATTCGTATCTGAGTAATGGCTATTGCGGCGCTCTAAACGTAAACCTACAGATAAGGCATAATCTGAGCCCAGATCCGTATCGAGCTGACCAAACAAGGCATAGTTCGTCGCTTCATACTCAGAGTCTAAGACTTCATCCGGCCAAGTATTGTATTCAGAATACAATTGGTTATCTTCTTTCAGATTCATGGCGTACACACCAAGCAACCAATCTGTGCTGTCCGCAAAAATTCGGCCCTGCTCAGTAGAACTTAAGCGAAACTCTTGCGACGCGGTTTTACGCTGGCCAGTTTTATCCCAAAAATAATCATATTGGCACGGCGCCAGATTGCCATCGTCATCACTGCATTGCTTAGAAGCCCAATACTCTGGGTTCGACCAATCGCCATCGTAACTGTAATGGTGATCGGTATTCGCAAAAGAGGTTAACGAGGTCAACTCAAAGGTTTCGGCACCAGAATAGGTCGCTTTAAAGCCTGCGCCTGTGGTGCGCTGGCTATCGACACCCGGTTGATCCGATGTCGTCTGGGTCGGTGAATTGGTTAAACTCCACACATCGTAGCCATTATCAAAATCGGCGTGCAGCACAGTTAAATCAAACTGCAAATCGTCAGTCGCATACCAGCGCAGCTTAGCGCGACCGCTGAACTCATCGCGGCCATTGGTATCGTCACGGCCTAAATAGAGGTTGTCGTGGTAGCCATTTTGTTGATGTTGCTGCAGTGACACGCGATAAAGCAGCTTGCCAGAATCCGTTAATGGGCCAGAACTGAAACCGCTAAACGTGCGTAAATCATCATCGCCTAACGAGACTTCGCCGCCATGTTCAAACACATCGGTGGGATCGTTACTTTTCAGATAAATCAGTCCCGCTAAAGCATTGGCGCCATAACGTGTGCCCTGTGGTCCACGCAGCACTTCGACTTGCTGTAGATCGTACATGCTCGACACCATGCCAATACCGGATAAATCGATATCATCAATGATGTAACCCACAGAAGAATTAGGCGCACCTTGGTATTGCTCTTGTTCACCTACACCGCGAATTTGAAAATATTTTGGCCGCGAACTTCCACCTGACCAGTTAAAGTTAGCAATAGAATTAAGCACATCCTCGAAATGCTGCGCGCTTTCATCTTGAATTTTTTGACTGTCGATAACGGTAATACTTGAAGGCATTTTTTCTAAGCTTGAACTGCGAAAATCCGCCGTCACTACCATGACTTCCATCTCAGTGCTGGGGTCGGGTTTATCGATAGCGTCGGTTTGTGCAAATGCAGCAGAGCTCAGCGCGGCAGCAATGGCTAATGCCAGCGGCGCTCGGGTTAAAAACGGGGAATGACGGTTTGACGTTTTACGGTTTGACATAGGACCTCAAATATAATGTTTGAGATCCGGCAACGAATAAGCGATTCAGAAGTGTGCTGTTAATTGGCCCATTCCTACGCCGGTATTAGCCGGATCAGGTTCTAAGGGTTCGTCAGCTGACATCTCAGTTTGCAGTAATCAACGTAAATTCATTCGCTGCAAACACCCCTTGGCGGCGCCTAGTATACATGACGGAAATAAAAAGTGGGCACTCTTATCTCTGCGATTCAATTAAATGTCGCGAAAACCACGGCCCTTCAGTTCGTATGATGAAAATATCTTTAGTAGCCGCCTAAATCCTTTCGTCCATTTGACCGCCTATCATGATAATGCTATAGAAGGTCGCAATTTCGAAAACAGTAAGAGGATCATAGTCGATGCAGCTAAAACCTTTATCGAAAGGACGTTATAGCCAGCGATGGGAGCAAGACTATCCACTTATTGAAGCGGTTGTACTTAGCTGTATCAGCGAAATAAAAATGCTCAAAAAAGGCGCTCACCTCATGACGCAGGGGGAAGCGATGGCATCACTTGTATTGGTGAAGCAAGGTCGCGTATCACTCGGCCATACCGCGAGAAATGGTCGGTGTTTTCAATTAGGTACTATTGATTGTGATTCACAGCTGTTTGGCGAAATGGAGTTCTTCACCCAGTACCACTGTCAACTAGACATTATTGCCAGTGAACCCTTAGAAATCACGTTGATTAGCGCTGAAAAACTGCAACATTACCTCGGTCAACACCCTCAACTCGCGCTATTTTTCGCTAGTGCAATTGCGATTGACTACCAAGACACAGTGGATATTTTTACTCGGCGACTGCTCTATCCCATCAGTTATAACGTGGCATTTGATATTTACCATGAATACTTAAATGACTTGCCCGTAGATGGCTTTAGTAAACGCTATTTAGAGGCTGAACGATTTGGTACTACCGACCGAGTCTACCGTCGGGCACTACAAAATCTTGAGGAACGAGGCTTAATTGAGCGGAAAAAAGATGGCATTCGGATTTGTGATCTCAACGCACTCAAGAAATTTGTTGAAGCAGGCATATAATCGCTTTCAGCATAACCCACACTCGACTTAATTTAACAACCGAGTGTGGGATGGATGCACAGGTAAATTAACTTACCGATGGCGAGTGTTGTTCCATAGCCGATTTCATCCGACTTGAAACGATCAATAACATAAATATCGCTGCGTAAAGCAAAGGAATCACATACATCACTGTTTGTAATCCGATAATACGTTCAAAGAAAGAACTGATGGCTGGGCTAAACATCGCCCCTGCACTTCCGCTAATAAGAATATATGACACATTTTTGCTGCTGGCTTTTTTTACAAAAGACACGCCATAAGCAATAAATGCATTATAAAGCGCGGCACACACAAAACCGTAACCATAGGTTAAATAAGCTATCCAATTAAGATTATTGGTACTGACAATGGCAGAGGTGAGCACCATAGCTAAAGCAATAATACCAACTAAGAAATGGTGAATTTTTATACGAGTCACAATCACAGTCGAAATTAGGGCACCAATTAGCGCAGCGGACCAATACTGGGTAATAATATTACCCGCCTCTTCTAACGGAATATCAAATTTTTGTTTTACAAATAAAGGTGCCCAAGTTAAAAATGTATATAATGCGAGCATCCCTAAAAATAATCCAATACCCCCGCTAATAATTCCAAAATTCCACTCAGATTGTTGCTTATCTTCTGTTGAAGAAGACTGCTCACATATAGAAAAATTAGTGAATAATGTAATAATGACGGTACCTAACGCGACCAAACCTACAGCTAAATAGCTATAACTCCATGATAGTGAGCTTGTTAATGCATAAGTTGTTATCAATGGAAAAATAACACCTGCAATATTAAAAGTCGCATCCTGCACTACTAACATTGTGCTTTGTAATTTCTCTTGCCACACAGACACCACAATCGTACCAGCAATACATAGACCGATACCGCCACAAAAACCAATCAAGGTCATTGCCACCATCACAACTTGTAGGGAATTAGTTAGATGTAAAGCCAGAGCAGAAAGAGCAACCAGACTGTAACTTATCAAGGTCATTCTTTTGATACCCATTTTTTCAATAAAGAAAAATGCTGCAATCGTCCCCGCGAGTGCACCACCATTGAGCAATGAAAAGATTGATGCAACTTCGTTAACATTAGCAGCAAATTTCTCAGCTATGGGTTCAATCAACATCCCAAATTGGGTCGCAAAGCCCGCCATAATAAAATTGGCGAGAAAACTGATGGCTGTTAAAGTAATTTTATTATTCATTATGTCATTCCATAAGTGAAATGCTAAGGGTTCAAAGGATGGCTTTAAACCTAATTGAGGGCGGTTTCTAACGCGAGCTCGATCATATTATTAAAAGAGAGTTGGCGTTCTTCGGCCGTTGTTTCTTCACCGGTTAAACAATGATCCGATACCGTTAAAATGGCTAATGATTCGATACCTTGTTGGTGTGACAATCCATAAAGCCCCGCCACTTCCATATCAATACCTAATACCCCAAAACGCTCAAGTGCGGGGATCATATCTTCATCGGGATCGTAATAAAGATCACCACTAAAGATATTGCCAACTTTTACACTAATACCTTTCTCATTCGCTGTTGTATAGGCTTTATGCAATAAAGAAAAGGTCGCAGAAGTTGCCATTTGGTAGCCGCTACTACGCTTAGCGTTAGTAGGTGAATCCGTACCTGCGGCTTGGGCTAAAATAACATCTCGCATTTGTACATGTTTTTGTGTTGCACCTAAACTGCCAATACGAATAATGCGTTTCACGCCAAAATAATTAATCAGCTCATGGCCATAGAGCACCATAGATGAAATACCCATACCATGCCCCATAACGGAAATGCGTTGTCCTTGGTAAAAGCCCGTGTAACCAAGCATATTGCGAACATTCGTGACTTCTACGGCATCGGTGAGATAGGTTTCAGCGATATATTTAGCACGTAGTGGATCACCCGGCATAATAACAGTTTCAGCAAAATCAGTAGGTTGAGCATTAATATGAGCAGTCATCTTTCTATCCTCATGTGGTAATATGCTGATAGTAGTGCTCAATCACTAAATGTATTTAGGACTAAAGTCCGGTTCTAGCCCTGCAGTAAGTTTTTTTACTCAACAATGAGTAATTAATCGCATATTTCAACATGATAAGGCTGAATTAATAAAGATAAAAAATGAGAAAAGGTTGTTGAAAAATTAATCAATACGGATAAAAATGGCTTACCCCAGAGAGAAGTAAGCCATTATAACAATCACTTTATATCAAAAAATAATTTATAAACTAAACAAAGGTAAACTCAGGCTTAGTTCGAAAAGGTTTCGCGCACGTACACATCAAATTTAACCACTTGAGCATTAGGTGCCACGGCGGAGACTTGCAATTGTTGCTTGCCGTGTAATTTGACCGATTTCCAGCTGGTTGCCTCATCTTCTATGGTGTAACCGCTGGCGTCGTACCAAGTGAATTTATACTGCACACGCATGTCAGTTGATGATTTGCTAACAATCAGCGCAGAGCCCTGCACTAAATCACCGACTCGGCGAGCATCCACACTCTGTACCGCAATATCTCGGGCAAAGCTGGTATTATCGACGCGAGTTTCACCCAGTGAACTCACTGAAATCCCGGCGGTATGTGAGGCACAAGCACCTAAGGTCAGCGCCGCGACCAATAATAGTCCGGTATAAATTTGTTTCATATATTTCTCCCAGTCACGCGACTAAATGCGCGGCTAGCGCGTATTATTCCCTATTAAACGACAAGCTAAGTGAACTGTGCTGAACTTATGCTTAACAAGACAGACTTAATCATCACTCAACTATCTGCTCACTAAAACGAGTTAATCAATCAGAAAGTGCGCCCGTGCCGTAGCGATGAGCTGCTTACGATTGGTTTGCCAACAATCGATATTCACGTTGGCCACTCGTCGCCCCTGGCGGGTAATGCGACATTCTGCAAAGCTATCTTTATGCAGTCCTGCACGTAAATAGTCGATGGAAAAATCGACCACTTTAGGCACTTTGGCTGTTTGCATAAAAACCATTAACTGCACTATCGCTGACATCTCCATAAAACCTGCAATGACGCCGCCATGAATGGCGGGTAACACAGGATTACCGATATTATCGTCCTTAGCAGGCAATTTAAAAATCAGTTCATCACCAAAACGCTCAACCTTCATCCCAATAAATTTGGCATAGGGAACGTGCTCAAGTAAATGACCAAAATCGTTAAGCTCAGTGGCGCGCTTAACAATACCTTGCACATCGATAGGCGCTTTTACTTGGGCATGTTGAGTGGGACTGGCTGCGCCAAGTTCCGAATTATTTGCGCTCATCAGTGTCTCCTATTTCAGGCACAGCTTCACCCATCAGCGCTTGTCTAAAGGCATCACCCACCATTTCTGGACTGATCCGCATAAAGGAACCAACAGCATGGGCAATAGGATCATCTATGCTGTCTTGATAAGCAATCGCGCGGGTAAAGGCAATGTTGGAAGACAACTTGTAGCATTCCGCAAACCCAAACACAGGCTTATGGGGCTGAGCGGGCTTCATATAATCCACCCGCAAATCAAGCGTAGGTGAGATTTCTAACAATTTGAATTTATGGAAAATTGCACTGACCACTGCACTGCCACAGGCGGTATCCATTAAAGTGGTAATGACTCCGCCGTGGATAACGCCCGTATCGGGATAACCAATTAATTCAGTGCTGTAGGGCAACTCAATCAACACATGGTGCTCACTCGCCTCCAGTACGGTTAAACCGAGACGGCGACACTGAGCGAGTTGATCCACAAACCGCTGCGCCATTTGGGTCAGCGGGAAAAAATCCGAATTTACCTTCATTTGCCTTGGCTCAACATGGGCCCCAGAGGCTCCCCGCCCACAAGGTGGAAATGAATGTGATAGACTTCTTGTCCACCGTGTTGATTGCAGTTCATGATCAGTCGGTAGCCATCTTTAGCGATACCCGCTTCCGCCGCCAATTTAGCGGCAACTGTCATCATACGGCCAAGCACCGGCTCATCAGAGGCTTTCATGTCGTTCGCCGTTGGGATCAAATGATTCGGCACAATCAAAATATGGGTTGGTGCCTTAGGGGAAATGTCTCTAAAGGCAGTCACAAGTTCATCTTGATACAGAATATCCGCGGGAATTTCGCGACGAATAATTTTGCTGAAAATCGTTTCTTCGGCCATGGGGCGTCCTCCTTGGGTTAGTTGGCATAGTATATACCCAAACAACTTGAAGATGCATGATTCAGCTGGAGTTTAACGCACTTTAGGCAAGGCCATTAATTGCTCCTGCATTAGTGGCATTCACGCCATCCATGGCGATTGCGGTTATTTGCGGACCTAGTGGGCTAAGTTAAAAATAACCAACAAAGCATAAAGTGCGTTAAAACCCGCCGGGACGGAGCGTCTAGGGCACTCCACTCCCGTGTTGCATCAATTCAAAAGGTGGCCGACATTCTGTCATTGATGCGCCTTGAATTGAAGCACCCTAGGCGCTCTGAACTCGTATCTTCAGGTTGCTTGGGTATATTGACAATTCAACGCTTTGTGTCTGTAGATATTTTTGCTTTTCATTTGCCAGTTGCAGTCATTTTTGGCAGCATGGCCACCATTAAAATACTCAGGTTTTGCAGGATAAATATGATCCATTACCAGATAATCCCCGTCGATCCGAAAGCCCATTTATTCGCTGTCACTATGACATTATCCCAACCAAAGCCAGTGCAAATCTTTAGCCTACCCGCTTGGCTGCCCGGCAGTTATATGGTGCGCGACTTTGCTAAAAATATTATTGAACTCAAGGCACAAGATGCTAATGGCCAAATGCTCAAGCTCAGCCAACTAGATAAGCAAACTTGGTCGGTTGACAATAATAGCAGCGAAATTATTCTAACTTATCAAGTGTATGCTTGGGATCTGTCGGTGCGCACTGCGCATTTGGACACAACCCACGGCTTCTTTAACGGCAGTAGCGTGTTTTTATCCGCCCACGGTTTTGAACAACAAACCCACACTGTCACTATGTTACCGCCCTCTGAGCCCACATTAAGTGATTGGCACGTCGCTACCAGCATGACCCGCATCAGTGGTGACGACTTTGCCTTCGGCCAATTTAGTGCCACAAGCTATGACGAGCTTATCGATCATCCAGTGGAAATGGGCTTATTTACCTTAGCCAGTTTCGATGCCTGCGGCGTCCAACACGATATCGTACTCAATGGCCGCCACCGCGCTTGCATGCCAAGGCTCTGCCAAGACTTAAAAGCCATTTGTGAGTATCAAATCAATCTCTTCGGCACGCCTGCGCCGTTTAAACGTTATTTGTTTATGACCACAGTATTAGACAATGGCTTTGGCGGATTAGAGCACAGAGCTTCTACCGCATTGATGTGTTCACGCAAGGACTTACCGCTATCGCTCAATGCACCAATTAATAACGACTATCGCACTTATTTATCCCTGTGCAGCCACGAGTATTTCCACAGCTGGAACGTGAAGCGGATTAAGCCGGAGTGCTTTTTACCCTATAAACTTGAGGCTGAAACCTATACGCCGCAACTGTGGGCCTATGAAGGCATCACCTCCTATTATGATGACTTCCTTACCTATCGCGCCGGACTGGTAGATGAACACAGCTATTTAGACATGCTGAGTGAAACCTTCACCCGCGTCTATCGCAGCCAAGGACGCTTTAAACAAAGTGTTAAGGACTCCAGCTTTAATGCCTGGACTAAGTTCTATAAGCAGGATGAAAACGCGCAAAACGCCATCATCAGCTATTACACCAAAGGCGCGCTGTTTGCGCTGTACTTAGATTTAACCCTGCGCAGTGAAACCCAAGGAAAATACAATCTCGACCATGTTATGCAGATTTTATGGCAGGAATATGCTCTGCAAGACAAAGGCACGACTAACGGCTGTCACCAAGCGATTGTCGAGCGACTCCTTGGCCGTGATTGCCACGATTTGTTTGCCTACTTAGACAACACCGACGATATTCCACTGGCTCCGCTACTCGCCGAATTTGGTGTCGAGTTTAACCTTCGAGCCAGCCAAGGCCCGCAGGATGTGGGCGGCGGGCAAGCGAAAGGTTATGAGATTGCATTCGGCGCGAAAACTCAAGCGGCGCCGATGGGATTGAAAGTGGTGACCGTTACCCAAGGCAGCCCTGCCCACCTTGCGGGATTAAGTGCGGGGGATATCTTAATCGCCGCCGATAACTTGCAAGTCAGCGCGCAATTTGAGTCGCAGCTACAGCAATATCCGCTGGGTGAATCCTTGAATCTACATTGGTTTAGACGGGATGAATTGATGACGGGTGAATTGATGATAACTGCCGCGCCTAAGGACACTGTCGCCCTAGCAATTAGTGACAAGACTAAACTCGCGGCTTGGTTAGGACGTTAATTTAACGTTTTGATTAGACAGGTTTTAAGAAAAACAAAAGGGGCAAAAGCCCCTTTTATCATTTCTGATGATAACACTTAACTTAGGTACTAATCTCTAAACGCACACATCTATGTCTAGATCAGTATTCCCTTGCCAAATCAGTGTCTTCTATCAGTGCTAATGCAGACTTAAACCACCACATCGTGCAAATAGGTCTGCGCCCACGCGATCGCTTGACCACGGCTCGACACACCTATCTTACGGAATACTCGGTACAAATGGGTTTTTATCGTGCTTTCACTGACAAACAACTGATTGGCAATATCTAAGTTAGTACTACCCGTTAAGAGAGCTTGTAATACTTCTCGCTCACGAATCGTCAGCGGTTCAGTATCTTCGAACAAACCAAAGTCATCGTTCACCCCATTGACGAGTTGAATTGGGATCACCCTATGGCCTCGTAAAATATTCGAGAATCCTAGGCTAATCTCAGTTAAACCCGCATCGAGATAAAACACCCCTGCGGTCGTGGCAGCTTGCATTAAAAAGCGCGCATCCACTTGTTTAGGGAATTGTAAATAGACGACTCGTACACTTGGTTGTTCACGGGCAAGTAAACGCTGAAATTGATGGGCTTTTTGAAGATCAACAGTCGCTAAATCAATCACTACCATGGAGGCATGATTATCCTTGATTTGTTCACACATCTCATCTGGGCTGACTTGCGTCAACTTAACGAGAAACTCCTGTGGCCAACGTCCTGCTAGCAGTTCCATTAATACTTGCGATCGTGACACTACAATCCAATGTAATATTTTGAACATCCTGCTCACTCCCTGTCTGATTAACGATTATTCACTTTGAGAACCTAAGATCCTCTCAATACAACTTCAACATCCGTTCAATAGACTTCCAAGTCTATCGTGGTGACGATATTAGCATTAGATAAAACAGATTAAAAAGACTTACGTGAAAAATATTTACCGTACGCAAATCAAAAACTTCTAACACTTTCGTTGAATCCACTATCAATCAGAAGTCTTAATTGAAACTGAAAAAAATTACTGAAACTTTTAGATAAAAGCGTAAGATTATATCAACAAAAAAAATAAGGAAATTCCATGTCCAGCAGTAAACCCACCGCGCTTGAAGTCAAATCCTACCCAGTGTGGGACAAACCGACTCGGTTATTCCATTGGATTAATGTCATTCTCGTGCTCGCACTCATCTTAGTGGGTGGCATCATGATGTATCGCACTGAGTTGGGCATCACTGAGTTAACTGGCAAAATTGGCTTAAAAACTTTACACGTTTGGATAGGATATGCGTTTGCAATCAACCTTATCATTCGCCTTGTGTGGGGTTTTGTCGGTAACAAATATGCGCGTTTCAGCCATATGTTTCCCAATGCCAATAGCAAAAATGAGTTAATGACCTACAAGTCAGAACTGGCCGCGGGTAAAAATCCGCAGTATTTAGGCCATAATCCTAAAGGTAAATTTGCGGTCCTCGGCATTATGTTGCTCTTAGTCACTATCATGGTAACTGGGCTTTTACGCGCAGGAACAGATATTTACTACCCACCGTTAGGTAGTGCTGTACAAAGCTATCTGGCCGATACCAATGTCGATCCAGCAAGCTTAAAACCCTATGATGCCACTGGGGTGAATACCGAGAAAGCGGATGCGCTTAAACCGCTGAAGGGACTCGCCGGTGAAGTTCACGTTTATGCGGTTTATCTACTTTTGCTACTGATTTTACTGCATGTATTCGCAGTGGTTTATACCGAAGTTAAACGTCAACCTGGGATTATTTCTGCCATGTTCTCGGGCAAGAAGATCATCCAAGGTCAGCCAAAAGACGAGTAATCGGTTAGTTTAATGATAAAAAAAACGCCAGCATTTGCTGGCGTTATTTGTTTAGACTTGAAGGCTCACGCCAACGTTTCTAATATTTTTTGATTATTTTTTCAGAATAGTCGCTGGTGTACGGCCATCATCATGGCAGCTTTCACAGGTCGGTTTTTCACCTACATTCATATCATGCACCGCATGACAATCTGCACAGACTAAATTGCCGTCATGTGGTTTATGCACAGCGTCCATCTCAGCAAGAGAACCGTGACAGCTTTGGCACTGTTCAAATTCAAAGGCACCATCCGCAGAAGGTGTACCATCTTTATGACAGCTTTCACATCCACCCGACTCAGCGTGGAAATCAGACAATTTTTGATCTGCAGCAAATGCGGTTGGCGACAGCGCTAACGCTGCGAGACTAGCCCCGAAAAGCGCACTTAATAGTTTTTTGCTCACAATAGTATCCTCCAATGGCGATTGTCAGTGGAAATTCTTGTCAGGGTGACTTCCATCTCGCAACCAAAAGTAAATAGCACGACTCGATATAACTTAGCTAAGGATGAACGAATAAGCAAACCCATGCTAAGCCCCCCAACTTTATCAACATACTCAAGGGTAAAATGTGCGCTGCATCATGTAACCACATGCTTATATAAGAGTTTTACATATGCCTAACCTAGAGGTTACATAATGTAAATCCCTATAGCAACTAAGGACATAATAAAAAGCCAAGGTTAAACAATTTGGGCTCTACTCGAAGGACTTAAGGACAAACTCAAAACAATAAAAGTTAACGAAAGGAGTAAGTGGTGCTTGATAAAGATGTGTAATGACGACTATACGTGGAAATTAAAAAGAGTGCCTGAACGCCCTACTCGTCTGTGACACTGAGCTCCATAGCGGAACTCAGTGTCAAATTTAGTCTCTAAATTTAGAGACTAAATTCAGTTGTTACATGCAAGCCAGCAGACAAAACGAGCTCTGGAAATCGAGCAAGTCGTCATGAACTCGCATCGAGTCCCTGAAGAGTTTCAACCTCAGTTTTAGGCCAAGCGTTAATCACGGCTTTGACCAGCGAGGCCAATGGAATGGCAAAGAATACCCCCCACACGCCCCATAAACCACCAAAGACTAATACCGCGGCTATGATTATCACTGGATGCAAATCCACCGCATCGGAGAACAAAATCGGCACGAGTAAATTACCGTCGAGCGCCTGAATAATGCCGTAACCCAACATCAAATAGCCGAATTCAGAACTAAAACCCCACTGAAAAAATGCCACTAAGGTGATCGGCAAGGTGACTAAGGTTGCGCCAACATAGGGGATCAATACCGACAAGCCAGTCAACACCCCGAGCAACATTGAATACCTCAGCCCCATTAAGGCAAACAAGATATAGCTCGCGACACCAACCACCACGATTTCAATCACTTTGCCACGAATGTAATTGAAAATTTGCTGATGCATTTCAAACCACACTTTGCGGGCTAATTGACGATTAGCAGGGAAAAAACGCTTACTGCCGCTGATCAGTTGGTCTTTATCCTTTAAAAAGAAAAACACCAACAGAGGCACTAAAATCGCGTATACCATCAAGACGAGTAATGACGCTGAATAGCCAATTAATTGCTTAGCAATATCCAGTACATGCTGAGTATCGAGCAGTTTTTTAAGCTCTGCGACCATCAAATCTAATTGCTCAGGATTGATAAATTGCGGGTATTGGTTGATCAAGGTTTGTAGCGTCAGCAGCCCTTTATCTATCATGCTCGGCAAATCGGCAATTAAGCTCACGCCTTGACGCCACACACTCGGAATTAAGCCAAATGTCAGTAAGACCACAATGCCCAAAAACAACACGATAACTAAGGACGCACCAGCGGTGCGATTAATGCCTAATTTCAGCATTTGCGCAACGGGCCATTCCAATAAAAATGCCAACACCAGCGCGACTAATAAGGGGGCAAGTAAACCTGCGGCAAAATAAATCACTAACGCGAACCCAACAAGAATAGCCATTAAGGTCACAGCTTGTGGATCACTAAAGCGCTCTTGATACCAACGAGAAAAAACAGTAAACATGGATCATTCCAATAGTGATGGTTGGCTAGGCTTCCCAAACGCTCAGGAAAATTTATTTATCATGGTGTTATCTACGACGTTACTCAAACTACTTTCACTTCAACTTGTTAGCTGAACGGAAATCTTACGCCCAGCTAGCAAACTCATTTGGTGAACTTATCTAGCGTGCACATTAAATTAGGTCACGACTCGGAAAGGATTTAAACATGAAAATCCTCAATTTATCTCTGAGATAGATCAACTTTGGTGACCATCAAGGCTAACAGACTCACATCATTACGCAACTCTTGCACGATATGACCTTGTTTTTTTAAATATTGGGGAACATCTCGCCGCGAACCTGAGTCTGAGAGTAAGATATGCAATTGCTCGCCGTCTCGCATTGGCTTCAATACAAGTTTCACTTTAACTAAAGGCACAGGACAGCGAAATAGCGTTAAATCAATAAAAATCATAATGAACTTGCTATAGACGAACTTGGGCTATTATCCTAAGTTGCACCTCAAACTACAAGCTAAGTGCAGTATCTCTGCCTTTAGTTGAGATAATTAGAAATAAAGGATCCGCTTGCGTAACTTGACTTTTTTGACTCGATTAAAACCTTTTGTTGCAGGCGCATTCTCTTTGATGCTGCTAACCTTAGCCGCCAAAAGCTTTGCTAACAATGACTTACCGGATTTAGGTACGGCCGCAGTTAACACCTTCAGCCTTGAAAAAGAAATGGTTTACGGTGATGCCTATATGCGCATCATTCGCTCCTCAGCGCCGATGTTAAATGATCCTGTGTTGAGTCAGTACCTTACAGAACTTGGCAACAAACTGGTCGCCCATGCCACAGGGGTAAAAACGCCCTTCTATTTCTTCTTGTTACAAAATGATGAAATCAACGCCTTCGCCTTCTTCGGCGGCCATGTTGCTGTGCACACTGGCTTATTTCTCAATGCCGATAACGAAAGCGAACTCGCCTCAGTACTCGGCCACGAAATTACCCACGTTACCCAACGTCACCTTGCGCGTTCGCTCGAAGCACAACAAAAGAGCAATCCTGCGACAATTGCGGGTTTACTCGGTGCCATTTTATTAACCATTGCCGTACCACAAGCCGGTATGGCTGCACTGGCGACGACCCAAGCGATGGCAACACAATCAAAAATCAACTATACCCGTTTGCACGAGAAAGAAGCCGACCGCATCGGTATGCAAATTTTGGTGGATGCAGGCTTTGATCCCAACGCTGCAGCGGATTTCTTTGGCAAGTTAGCCACTCGTTACCGCTTTACCACCACACCGCCACAAATGCTGCTAACTCACCCATTACCAGAGTCGCGGATCACTGAAGCCCGTAACCGCGCCGAGCAATATCCTAAGCGTTATATTCCCGATAACCTCAATTTCCAGCTGGCGAAAGCTCGTATTCAAGTCCGTTTTTCCAGTTATAGCGACGAAGCGGTTTTGAGCATGTTTGACAAGCAACTAAACAAACAGACCTACAGCTTTAAAGAGGCGGCGCTCTATGGCAAAGCGCTGGCGTTATTTAGATTGAAGAAGTTTGATGAGTCGGAAAAAATCGTCGATGAACTGTTAAAAATTGATGATAACAACCTGTTTTATATCGATACTAAAGCCGACTTATTGACCGAACGTAAGGACTACGCAAAGGCGATTGCTATGCTTGAAGCCCAGCGAAAAATGAAGCCAACATCGCAAGTGATTAACGCCAACTTAGCCAATATTTACATCGAAGCTGACCAAGCCCCTAAGGCTATTCCTTTATTGGAGGACATGATATTCCTCGATAAACAAAATCAGCTGCCCTACCAATTACTGAGCGCTGTTTATAAAAAAACAGGCAATCAGGCGTTAGAATATTTTTCTACCGCTGAGCTCATGGCTTTGGGAGCTAATTATAAGGGCGCTATCGATCAGCTAAACTTTGCCTACCGTGCATCTGAAAGTAATCCCTTACAGCTTGCACGTATTGAAGCCCGCATACGCCAGTTCAAAATGGCCGATAAGGAGATGGAAGCGCTTAAGTAATCAGTTGTTTTACAAATTGATTTAACTTCATTACCCATTTATACGCCCCGAACACACTGACGGGGCGTTGTTTTTTCTGTTATCATCCGCTCCATTGTTATTTCAGCCCGTATTGAGCCTCTAGCACTATGACCCAAGCGACGATTTACCATAACCCACGTTGTTCAAAAAGCCGTGAAACCTTAGCTCTACTTGAGCAACAAGGTTGTGACATTACCCTAGTGGAATACTTGAAAACGCCTCCTACGGCTGAAGTCATTGGCGACATTCTGACAAAATTAGGCATCAGTGCTCGCGAATTAATGCGCACCAAAGAAACGGAATATCAAGCCTTGGGGCTTGCCGACACCTCATTGACTGAGCAGCAATTGATTGAAGCCATGGTGAACACGCCTAAACTCATCGAACGGCCAATTGTGCTCGCCAATCAACGCGCTGCCATCGGCCGTCCTCCAGAGAATGTGCTCGCTATTCTTTAATTATGATTTTTATAAAATCGCTTTAATTTTAATTCTTAGGTAGACATATGACGTCCAACACCTTATTTACTCTTAGCCGTTTAGGTTACTTTGCGCTCGCCCTGCTATTAGGCGGCTGGTTTGTTGGTCAGGGTATTAGCGGTGAATATACTCTGCTATTTAGCCTCTTATGGATAGTGCCATTGTTACTGCCTGCAAAAGGGGTTTTCCAAGGTAATCCATATACTTATGCTTGGGCGAGTTTTATTCTGTGCCTCTATATGCTGCATGGGCTGACGCTGCTTTATGTCACTACCGATGCCTTCGCCTTTGCATTAATCGAAGTATTGTTGATTGGTGTGCTGCTGATTGCCTTCCCCTTCTACGCTCGGATCCGTGGTCGAGAACTGGGATTAGGCCTGAAGAAAAAATCCAAAGAATAAGCCATTGCATACAATGTGATTTCAGCGCCGTCTTGCCTTACTAGGTTTGACGGCATTTTTAAATCGCAACGCCAAACTCAGCTAAAGATCTGCGTTCAAATACCCTCTTCATCCTCAGTTCAATGCACAGTTAATCGAACAACTAAATCGCATGAAAATTAACAATTAACATACTTGTAGCGACTTTTTGCAACTTAACCCCCGTGCTATAGTCAGTTTTTCATCGTGGAGTATTGATGTCCCGCGAGTCACAAAAAGCCTGATTGCACCGCTGAGTTAACATGGGAGAATGTTGTAATGGGGATATCGATACCACTGAAACTTTTAGGATTAATAACCTGCTCTAGCCTACTTATGGCGTGCGGAGGCGGTGGAGACAGCAACACAGATAATGGCGGAGTCACGCCCCCCTCTAGCTCGTTGCCACGCTGCACAGAAAGCATTTCGCCGCTTCTTGTTACCACATCATCCTCAATCCGTTTTCAAACTGAGCCGACGTATGTGGCAGGTCAATCCAGTGCCATCATTGCCAACATCCTTAATCGCGATAGCCAAAACTTAACCTTTCGCTGGCAGCAAATCGATGGGCCGAACATACAATTAGTCAGTCAAAACAGTCCAGTATTAGCATTCGATGCTCCCACCGCTGGCGACTACCGTTTTAGCTTGCATGTGACGGGAAGTAATCTAGATGCCAGCGGAGAAATCGGCATTAATGTCGATCCCGCATCGTCGGCTATACTGAACGTTCGCCAAGATCACCAAGTGGTTGAAGGCAACAGTGTCAGCTTAAGGCTCGGACAACAATCAGGATTAAGCGCTGCGAATATCTCTTGGTGCGTAGCGTCTGGCCCGGATTTAATGGTCGATTTGAGCGACCCATTTAGACCTTTATTTACCGCGCCAACCGTCGCCCAAGATACAATCACTCGGCTCAAAGTGAACGCCAGCATCAACGGTAATCCACTCAGTGATGATGCTTTTGTGCTAACAACCGCCGCGCCGGCGATCAGCTCGCAGTATTTCGATACTCCAGTGGCGCGCACCCACGCCTATCGTCCAGCCTCGCCTTACGCTAATGTACTAGCGGGCTGTGTTTACTCTAATCAGCTTAATGATAGTTGCACTATCAATACCTTACCCTTGATAGGCCAGACCTCAAGCGATCTAAATCGCGAGACCATTCTTAATCGTGTACTGGTTTCCCACGACTGGATGGGCGATAACTTTGCCGCCTTTTTAGCTCAGATGGACCCCAACAGCGATTTTGCTCGCCTGTTACAATCCGTCACGGCCGTGGTGATTAGCTATGACGTGCGCCCTTCCTTCTATTGGGTCGTTACAGGAGCGATTTATCTCGATCCCGACGATTTATGGCTTACGCCAAGCCAGCGTGACACAATTAATGAAGCGCCGGATTACCGCAGTAATTTCGGTGATGATCTTAACTTTGTGATGCCTTGGCGTTATGTGAAAGACAATCAATATGCGTCACTTGGCGTACCTATCACCGTCAGAGCAGACCGAACGTTAGCACAAATCAATCCTGATCTAGCCTCATTGCTGTATCACGAGCTAGCCCATGCCAATGACTTCTTCCCCCGCAGCGTACATGCCTCACTCACAGGGCCAAGACTGCTAGATGATTACAGTCGCCGCAATGCCAACAAGAGCCTGATATCTGATCAAGTCAGCACCAGCTATCCACTAATGAGCACTGAAATGATGGGACTTGCCAATGTCCGTTTCCTCGGCGCAGCGGCAAATAATGTGCAAAAGGCCTATCAACCATCGGATGTGAGTACATTCTTTTCTACCGATATCGCCAGCGACTTCTATGCCTATTCCAGTACCCGTGAAGACACGGCTATGCTATTTGAAGAAGCCATGATGAGTTATCGCTATCAAATATTGCGTGATGTCGCCGTCACCAATAAACCTGCGGTGTTAACCGCTGATACGCTGATTATTGACTGGGGACAAAGAGGTAGAATTGCACAAGACAGTCTAGAAAATCGCGCCGCACTGGTGATTGATGAAATTCTGCCAGAGCTTGATGGCATCAGTCTGATTGAAAGCCTACCCGAGCCGATTGCCATGACACAAGGTCAAAGCTGGCGTCAAACATTAGCCACATCGCCTGCGAATGCTCAGCTCAAAGGCCAAAACAATGCACCGACAAACGATGTACAGCCACGCTTTGAGCCTGAACTTCACTTAAGTGGCGACCGTCACCGTCATCCTCAGCAATAGAGTGTTTAAGTTTTAGATAAACAAAAAGCCCGTCTGCATTCAGCATGACGGGCTTTAGATTTTTGGGCTTGACGCTTAATGGATAGTACAATGTTTAGCGTTTTCATCGCTCAAGGCTAATTCAAAACCACTCAAACCGCGTCTCTATCCAATCATGCTTTTAAAGATGCAGCATCTCTTTGGCAAAGGGAATGGTGAGCTTGCGCTGGTGCACTAATGAGGCTTTATCTAACTTATCCAGTACATCGAACAAGGTACGTAAATCCCGCGCCATTCGGTTCAGCAAAAAACGCCCAACGTCTTCTGGCAATTGCAGGCCACGCATGGCGGCGCGGCGTTGCAGTGCGGCAAGTTTCTCATCATCAGCCATAGGTTGCAGTTGATAATTCAACCCCCACTGCATACGTGAAACAAGATCTGGCAAGAGGAAACCCGCATCCGCAGGAGACGAACTGCCACTGACCACCAAGGCACAATTTTTATGTTCGGCGACGCGATTATAGAGATCAAAAATCGCTTCTTCCCAGACGGGGTGACCGGCGATGGCATCGACATCATCGATACAGACTAAATCTAACTGTTCTAGTCCTTCAAGCAAGGCGGTCGAAATGCTCGCATGTATGCCTAAGGGAATATAAAAGCTGCGACGCTCAACTTCATTGGCGTGGGCGCAAGCGGCATGCATTAAATGGGTTCGACCCGATTTGACTGGGCCCCACAAATAAATGGCGGCTTCACCCTGCCCTTCGGCATTGGCTCTCAGTTTTTGAATAAGTTCATCATTACCCGCAGCGGGGTAATAACTATTAAAGGTTTCGTCGTCTGGCAAATGCACAGGTAACGAGAGTTGCAGAGGTGAGTTTAAGGGCACTCGGTCTTCTCAATATCAAATAAAAACAATGCCGTGCTTAGCATAACTCAGCACGGCCGATAACATCTTAAGGTAAACGCCATTCATATACAGGCTTGCCTGTTTGGTTAGAGACAGGGCTAAATTCCCCCGCACTCACAGGTGCGACCACAGAAATCCGCGGCTCTAAGCTTAATAAACGTTGTAAATCCGTTTCTGAGCCAAACAAATCTAACGAGAAGGTCGCAGTATGGCCTTGAATATGCGTTAAAGTGGCATTTTTAATCGCGCTAAGTTGCTTCAAATATTTTTCAACTTCTACTAATTGCGCCATTTTTTGAATATTAACAAAAGTGACACTCGCGCCTTGTTGTGTACCAGTATCGGCAATCGCGTACTTAGTAAAATAGTATTCGCCTAACGCCGCCAGCATGGCTTCAATCGCCTGAGTCGAATTTTCAGCAGTGCCGTTGTAGCTGAATAACGGTGGCGTCAATGAGTCAATGGTGGCCTTAGTATAGAGATTTAAACGATAACGAACTTGACTGCCAGCGGCATCAATCGCCACCAGCGCCAAAAAGTCAGCTTGATAGCGGCCAGAGACACTCGCCACGATATCTGCAAACATACCTTTAATATCGTTAGGATTAATCCCCATCAACTCATCAAGATCTAAGATAGGCAAAAGTACCGGAATACCACGTGCATCGGAAAAATCACTAAAGAGTTTACGTTCGGCTAACGCAGACGAGTCACCCAATATCACAGTGTCGCCATCACCTGGCATTGCGACCCAAAATAAGGTCAGCGGGCGTTGTGTTCCCCAAACCGGTAATTGCGCCTGACGCAGTAACGCCACGATGCGACGGTGTTCAAAACTGGCCGTTAACAGTAATTGGCCATTCTGCTCGATATAACCATACTGGCTCAGCAAGGTATCAGGATTACTGAGCTGAGATTGGATCAGACTGTTATCGAGGGATCGCGCCGTGCCAGTGTTCTTGATAATGACTTGCTCAAGTGCACTTTTTAAGGCTTTGTCGCGTTCTGCAACCGCGCGCGAAGACACAGGCACATTGGCCTCATCTAATTTACTCACCTCAACAGCATTGACGCTATTAATCGTGAACAGACAATATAGAAATGCAATTAAGCTCGGCTTCAATAGGAATTTCAGCATCTTTGAGTAGTTGAAGTAACGTCAGATGGGGCAAATTGTACCATAGTTAGCGCCTTAAGCGAGTCTTGGCAAAATTTAGCCCCATTTCAGTGCCAACCATGGCATGGAAAACCCAAACAGTGATCCGAGTCGGCAAAACGGGCGATTTTCTTCTGCTGAAAATCCAACAAACTGATATCATCTGGCGGTTTACCCTAAAATTAACGAGAATAATAAATGAGACGACTCGCTATCCCCCTACAGGGCGCACAAATGCTGTTTGTGGCCTTCGGTGCCCTAGTGTTAATGCCGCTGCTGACAGGACTCGACACTAGTGTGGCATTGTTTACCGCTGGTATCGGTACCCTACTGTTCCAATTGATCACTAAACGCCAAGTGCCTATCTTCCTTGCCTCATCCTTCGCCTTTATTGCCCCCATACTCTATGGCGTGCAGACTTGGGGAATTCCCTCCACCATGGGCGGCATTATGGCCGCGGGCGTGGTCTACGTCATGCTCGGCGCCTTGGTCAAAGTGCGCGGCACCGACTTCATCCATAGGCTGCTACCGCCTGTGGTAGTGGGTCCTGTGATCATTATCATCGGCCTTGGCCTAGCTCCAGTTGCCGTGAATATGGCATTGGGGAAAAGTGGCGATGGTAGCTTGATCCTTGTTGACACCAATACTGCGCTATTTATTTCACTCGCGTCACTCTGTACCACAATAGCAGTGGCAATTTTTGCCAAGGGCTTACTCAAAGTCATGCCGATTTTAGCGGGGATAATTGTGGGCTACGGCTTAAGTCTTGCCTTTGGTATTGTTGACTTTGCCATGGTGACTGCCGCCAGTTGGATTGCGATTCCTAAATTTGTCGCACCCGAATTTAACTGGCATGCCATCGCCTTTATGATCCCAGTGGCAATCGCTCCGGCGGTTGAACACATAGGTGATATTCTGGCGATATCCAATGTTACAGGTAAAGATTTTATGAAAAAACCTGGCCTACACCGCACACTAACGGGAGACGGTGTCGCTACAATTGCCGCAGCGGCCTTTGGTGGCCCGCCAAACACGACTTACTCAGAAGTCACTGGTGCTGTAACCCTAACGCGCAATTTTGATCCAAAAATTATGACTTGGACCGCCATTACCGCCATCACGTTGGCCTTTGTCGGCAAACTAGGTGCGCTGATGCAAACCATTCCCGTCCCAGTCATGGGCGGTATTATGTGTTTGTTATTCGGCTCAATTGCAGCCGTTGGCCTCAACACCCTTATTCGCAATCATGTGGATTTGTCTGAGCCGCGTAATTTAAGCATTGTCGGAGTCACCTTAGTCTTTGGTATCGGCGGCATGGCATTTGGCATAGGCTCGTTTAGTCTGACCGGTATCAGCTTGTGCGGTATTGTCGCAATTACCATGAACTTATTATTGCCTGCGACCAAGCATCACGATAAGCACAATGCGTCAGATGTCGCCCCTCACTAATTTTTGCTTGGGGGCTTGAGGAATCACAGTGTTATTGAAGTGTTTGTTGTAGTGGTTTTTTAGCAATAGAACACTGAAAAGCAGCGACAAAAAAGCCGCCATGATAATAATCACGGCGGCTTTTTCATTCATACTTATAAAATAAGCATTAACGCTTATTCTTCAGTCTTGATCTTAGCGGCAGCGGCTTTAATCAAAGGTTGTAATTCGCCTTTTTGGAACATGTCCACGACGATATCACAGCCACCAATCAACTCACCTTCAATCCACAATTGTGGGAAAGTCGGCCAGTTAGCAAACTTAGGTAATTCTGCGCGAATGTCTGGATGCTGAAGAATATCCACGAATGCAAACTGCTCACCGCAGTTAATCATGATCTGAGCGACCTGTGACGAGAAGCCACAGCTAGGCAACTTTGGAGAACCTTTCATATAAACAATGATAGGGTTTTCCGTGATCTGTTGCTTAATTTTCTCTACTGTTTCCATTTTGATTCCTAAGTAGGATGACATTGACTCAATGCTGCTATTGTACGTCAGCTAGAGGCAGAACAAAATCCCACAGTTTGTAAGGTTATGCCGACATTTGATTTTTCGATGGCGTCTATCTAGTCAATTAGCTAAACAATGATTCACATCACAAATTTTATCGGTACAATAGTCCTAAGTGAGCACGTTTAAAAACGATAACCTAAGACCATGGAGAGATACTAATGGCTTTCGAATTACCCGCATTACCATATGCAAAGAACGCACTAGAACCACACATTTCTCAAGAAACCATTGAATACCACTACGGCAAGCATCACAACACTTATGTTGTTAAGCTAAACGGCTTAATCGAAGGAACTGATTTCGCTGGTAAATCTTTAGAAGACATCATCAAAACTTCTACGGGTGGCGTATTTAACAACGCAGCTCAAGTGTGGAACCACACTTTCTACTGGAACTGCCTAGCACCAAACGCTGGCGGCGAGCCAACAGGCCCAGTTGCTGATGCAATCAATGCTGCTTTCGGTTCATTTGACGCATTTAAAGCACAATTTACTGATTCTGCAGTAAACAACTTCGGTAGCGCTTGGACATGGTTAGTGAAAAAAGCCGATGGCACACTTGCTATCGTCAACACTAGCAATGCTGCAACGCCACTGACTGACAGCTCAGTCACGCCAATCATGACAGTTGACGTGTGGGAACACGCTTACTACATCGATTACCGTAACGTGCGTCCTGACTACCTTGCCCACTTCTGGCAATTAGTTAACTGGGACTTCGTTAACCAAAACTTCGCTGGTTAATTCATTTAACCTATCGTTGTTGACTGCTGCATGAGCAGTGAGTTAATCCCAGTAAAAAGAGCCCTAGTGGCTCTTTTTTTATGCCCTCGTTTGCCGTCCACCCCTTATCCCGCTGATTGCCCCTCCGTAAACTACAAGTGCAATAATTGCGTTTGCAACTATTTGTTATTGTTTTATTTGATATTTTTTTGACACAGATAGTGAGTTTATGTCTAAGATTAGAGTAGGAGGCTGGCTAGCCAGTTATCCGTTCCATGACATCACTGGCGTTTCAGGGGGTTTATATGGGCATTTTCGAGCATTACCAAAAGCGCTACGAACAAAAACTCGATGAAGAATATTCTTTGCAAGAGTTTCTGGATATCTGCAAAGGAGATCGCAGCGCTTACATGTCAGCATCAGAGCGACTACTGCTTGCAATCGGTGAAGCAGAAGTCATTGATACCGCAAAAAATCCAACACTTAGCCGTATTTTTTCGAATCGACTTATTTCACGCTATCCCGCATTTAAAGATTTCTTCGGCATGGAAGATGCCATAGAGCAAATCGTGGCTTATCTAAAGCACTCGGCTCAAGGATTAGAAGAATCCAAACAAATTTTATACCTACTGGGCCCAGTGGGCGGCGGTAAGTCATCGCTCGCCGAAAAACTCAAAGCCCTGATGCAAAAAGTGCCCATTTACATTCTGAGCGCAAATGGGGTACGCAGCCCTGTCAACGATCATCCCTTCTGTCTGTTTGATTTAGAAGAAGATGGTCAGCTGTTAAAAGATGAATTCAACATTCCCAACCGCTATCTCAAAACCATCATGTCGCCTTGGGCGGTAAAACGTCTGCATGAGTTTGGTGGCGATATCTCCAAATTTCGGGTGGTGAAAGTTTTTCCATCGATTCTGGACCAAGTGGCGATAGCGAAAACTGAACCCGGTGATGAAAACAACCAAGATATTTCATCCCTCGTCGGCAAAGTGGATATTCGTCAGCTTGAGCATTTCTCCCAAGATGATGCCGATGCTTACGCTTATTCGGGTGCATTGTGCCGCGCAAACCAAGGGGTGATGGAATTCGTCGAGATGTTTAAGGCACCGATTAAAGTGCTGCATCCACTACTGACTGCGACGCAAGAAGGCAACTATAACGGCACTGAAGGCTTATCGGCCCTGCCCTATAGCGGAATTATTCTGGCTCACTCAAACGAGTCCGAATGGTCAACCTTCAAAAATAACAAAAACAACGAAGCCTTCCTCGACCGTGTTTACATCGTCAAAGTGCCCTACTGTTTACGGGTTTCGGAAGAACTGCAAATCTATCAAAAACTGCTGATAAACTCTGAGTTATCAAAAGCGCCCTGTGCTCCAGGGACCTTAGAAACCCTAGCGCAATTTAGTGTGTTGTCGCGCATCAAGCCACCTGAAAACTCCTCCATCTACTCTAAGATGCGGGTGTATGACGGTGAAAGCCTGAAAGATACCGATCCTAAGGCTAAGTCTTATCAAGAATACCGTGATTACGCGGGTGTCGATGAAGGCATGAATGGGCTATCCACCCGTTTCGCCTTTAAGATTTTATCGCGGGTATTTAACTTCGACCATTCAGAAATCGCCGCCAACCCAGTGCATTTATTCTATGTGCTCGAACGGCAAATTGAACAAGAACAGTTCCCCGGCGACACTGCCGAACGCTATCTGGAGTTTCTAAAAGGTTATTTGATCCCTAAATATGTGGAGTTTATCGGTAAAGAAATTCAAACCGCTTACTTAGAGTCTTACTCTGAATACGGCCAAAATATCTTCGACCGCTATGTCACTTACGCCGATTTTTGGATCCAAGATCAAGAATACCGCGATCCAGAAACAGGTCAGCTATTCGACCGCGCCGCCCTCAATGCAGAACTTGAGAAGATTGAGAAACCCGCGGGGATCAGCAATCCTAAAGATTTCCGTAATGAAATCGTCAACTTTGTACTGCGCGCCCGCGCGAACCATGAGGGTAATAATCCGCTCTGGACCAGCTACGAGAAACTTCGCACTGTGATCGAGAAGAAAATGTTCTCCAACACAGAAGATTTACTGCCTGTTATTTCCTTTAACGCCAAAACATCGAACGACGATCAACGCAAACACGATGATTTCGTCAATCGCATGATGGAGAAAGGCTATACCAAGAAACAAGTCCGACTCTTGTCTGAGTGGTATTTACGGGTTCGTAAATCTTCTTAAACTTGCGCTAACTAAGTACAGGGCTTTGGTGTTGCCAAAGCCTTCGCTGGGTTTTGGGAGGTGCGTATGGCGAACTTTATCGATAGACGGTTGAATGCGAAAGGAAAAAGCACAGTCAACCGCCAGCGCTTTATCAATAGATATAAGCAACAAATTAAAAAAGCCGTCAGCGATGCTGTGACTCGCCGCAGCGTAACGGATGTAGATAAAGGCGAAAAAATCAGTATCCCCACTCGGGATATCAGTGAACCTATGTTTCACCAAGGCAAAGGCGGTGTCAGAGACAGAGTGCATCCCGGTAATGACCAATTTACCCGTGGTGATAAAATTGACCGCCCACCTGGTGGAGCTGGCGGCGGTTCGGGCAAAGGTGAAGCCTCAAATTCGGGTGAAGGCGACGATGACTTTGTGTTCGAAATCTCTAAGGATGAGTATCTAGAATTATTGTTTGAGGACTTAGAACTCCCAAATCTGCAAAAAAATCGCCTTAATAAACTGGTGGAATACCAAATCTACCGTGCGGGATTCACCAATGATGGCGTCCCCGCTAACATCAATATTGTCCGTTCATTACGTTCATCACTAGCACGTCGTATTGCGATGTCAGCCAGTAAAAAGAAATTGTTAAAAGAGTTAGAACAAGAACTTGCCGAACTGGAAAATATTCCAGGTACTAAGGCCGAGTTGATTTTGGATTTAAAAGCCCAAATTGAGGAGTTAAAACAAAAGATTGCCAGAGTGCCGTTTATCGATACCTTCGATCTACGCTTTAATAACTATTCCAAAAGGGAAATCCCTTCTAGCCAAGCCGTGATGTTCTGCTTGATGGATGTGTCTGGCTCTATGGATCAGGCAACCAAAGATATGGCAAAACGCTTCTATATCTTGCTGTATCTGTTCCTCACCCGTACCTATAAAAATTTAGAAGTGGTCTACATTCGCCACCATACCCAAGCTAAAGAAGTCGATGAGCACGAGTTCTTTTACTCCCAAGAAACGGGCGGCACCATAGTGTCCAGTGCATTGAAATTAATGCATGAAATTCAACAAGCCCGCTACCCAGCCGATGAATGGAATATCTACGCAGCCCAAGCATCCGATGGTGATAACTGGGCCGACGATTCACCAACCTGTAGGCAATTGTTAGAACAAAAAATCTTGCCACTGGTGCGCTACTACAGCTACATCGAAATCACCAATCGCGCCCATCAAACCCTGTGGCGTGAATATGAATCCCTGCAACAGCATTACGACAACATCGCCGTGCAGCACATACGTCAAGCCGAAGATATTTACCCTGTCTTTAGGGAGCTATTCAAGAAACAAGCGGTTTAAGGGGGCACTATGGGGATAACTAAATCAACACCTTGGACACCACTGAGCGATGGTCCTGACTGGAGCTTCGAGCTACTGCAGGACTACCTCAAGGAAATTGAACGGGTAGCAGCACTGTATAAGCTCAGCACTTACCCAAATCAAATTGAAGTCATCACAGCTGAGCAGATGATGGATGCTTATGCGGGCATAGGTATGCCCATTGGTTACACCCATTGGTCCTTTGGCAAACGTTTTATCGAAACCGAGCAAGGTTACAAGCGCGGCCAAATGGGGCTTGCCTACGAAATTGTGATTAATTCTAACCCCTGTATTGCCTACCTTATGGAGGAAAACACCATCACAATGCAGGCTCTGGTGATCGCCCACGCCTGTTTCGGACATAATAGCTTTTTTAAAAACAACTACTTATTTAAGACATGGACAGATGCCAGCTCGATTATTGACTACCTTGTTTTTGCCAAAAACTACATCAGTGATTGCGAGCAAAAACATGGCGTGGCACAGGTCGAAAGCGTCATCGACTCCTGCCATGCGCTAATGAACTATGGTGTCGATCGCTATAAACGCCCCTCAGAAATTTCATTCCGAGAAGAACAAGCAAGACAAAAAGATCGCGAGGCGTACCTTCAAAGCCAAGTGAATGATTTATGGCGCACGATTCCTACCCAGCAACATGAACAGTCACAATCGAAGAAACGTCGTTTCCCCGCAGAACCGCAGGAAAACATCTTATATTTCATCGAGAAAAATGCCCCTTTACTGGAACCATGGCAAAGGGAAATTATCCGCATTGTACGTAAAATGGCGCAATATTTTTACCCGCAAAAACAAACTCAAGTAATGAATGAAGGCTGGGCCACCTTCTGGCACTACACTATTTTGAATCACTTGTATGATGATGGCGTGGTCACTGACCGCTTCATGATCGAGTTTTTGCAAAGCCATACGGGCGTGGTTGCCCAACCCGACTACAACAGCCGCTATTACAGTGGCATCAATCCCTATGCTTTAGGCTTTGCGATGTTTACTGACATTCGTCGAATTTGTGAAAATCCGACCGATGAAGATAAAGCCTGGTTTCCCGACATTGCCGGCAGCAATTGGATTGAAACCTTACACTTTGCAATGCAGAACTTTAAAGACGAAAGTTTTATTAGCCAATATCTTTCACCTAAAGTCATCCGCCAATTTAAGTTGTTTGGTATCCATGATGATGAGAAACGCAATTATCTGTCGGTATCGGCGATTCACGATGAACAAGGTTATCAAGATATTCGCCAGTTATTATCGCAGCAATATAACTTGTCGAATATTGAGCCGAATATCCAAGTGCATAATGTGGAGATCAACGGTGACCGTTCCTTAACCTTACGCTATGTGCCAAATAACGATATTCCCTTAGCCAGCAGCCATAAAGAAGTATTAAAGCATTTACATAGATTATGGGGTTTTACTGTCACCTTAGAGCAAAAGAATGCGGATGCGAGTATTACCGTATTAGCATCCTGCCCTGAAGTGGCTAAAGCAGAATAATAAGCTAATAAAAAAGCCGTTTCCATTGGAAACGGCTTTTGTGTATTTATCGCTATTTTAATGCGACATCGATAGCCGCAATTAATTGTCCTGTGCGATAGACGCGGGCATATCATCACGTAATTGTAACCACATCTTACCGCTGTTCATGCCATAGGTGCGCATCAGCGCTGGGACGTCGAGATAATTTTTCGCTTGAGCCAGTAACTCTAACTCTTTGTAAAAATTCAAAGCCAATAATCGCGCATCAGAACTGGTGAAATAATAGCGACCGACTCGGCTATACAATCCCTTAAATCCATTTAATATCAATACGTAAAGTGGATTGCCGGAAGAGAAAGCTAAGGTATGATGCAATAAATAGTCGAATTCGGCATAGGATTCAGCCGTATCTTCAAGCTGATGAATTTTGGCGAGCACATTCACAGCCGTGTCTGGGTTATAACGCAGGGCACCGCGGAAATAGATAGCACTGACGTTAGTACGGGCCGACAAGAGTTGGTCAACCAATACCGGAAATCCTTCAGGATTAAGATCGGCAATCGTCTCAAGAATGTTTAAGCCCGAGGTTTCCCAGAAATTGTTCACTCGCGTTGGTTTACCGTGTTGGATTTTCAACCATCCGTCACGGGCTAAGCGCTGTAGCACTTCACGCAGAGTGGTGCGAGTCACACCGATCAATTCCGAAAGCTCACGTTCAGCCGGTAAAATGGACCCTGGAGGAAATTTATTATCCCAAATGGATCTCACAATATACTTCTCTGCAAAACTTGCAGGTCCTTTGGCATTGATAATCATCAGCCCACTTATCCAGTTGTTGTGCGTCGTAATGGTCACTGATCATACCAGAGCGGTAAAAAATGGAAACCATTGACTTAAATTCACTGTGTTATCGCCGTGTAAATGTCACACAATCGCTCAAAAAAACGACCAAGATCAAGGCAACAAACGCCAATTTTGCCGATTAGCTCCGCTTTTTGAAATGTGGGTATCAGTATCTCATTACATTAGCTTTCTCTTTAGGCTAGACTGATTTAACAAACGCAGGTATTGATATTAAACACGTGCAATTTTTAACATAATTAGAAGAGAGGCTGCCATGCCGGCGACAATGAGTCAGGCGTTTATTGGGAACTTCTTAGGAAATTCTCCTAAGTGGTACAAAACCGCAATACTGTCATTTTTAATTATCAATCCACTACTCTTTTTCTATGTCGACCCCTTTGTGGCCGGCTGGGTATTGGTGCTTGAATTTATTTTTACCTTAGCAATGGCATTAAAATGTTATCCATTACAGCCTGGCGGATTATTAGCGATTGAAGCAGTCGCAATTGGCATGACATCGGCAAGCCAAGTCTTGCATGAAATAGAAGCCAACCTCGAAGTATTATTACTCTTGGTATTTATGGTCGCTGGTATTTATTTCATGAAGCAGTTGCTGTTATTTGGCTTCACGAAAATTATCACCAAAGTCCGCTCTAAAATTTTAGTGTCGTTAATGTTTTGTTTGGCATCAGCGTTTTTATCGGCCTTCTTAGATGCATTAACAGTTATTGCCGTGATTATCGCAGTCGCTGTGGGTTTCTATTCTATTTACCACAAGGTCGCTTCTGGAAAAGATTTCGGCGCCGATCACGATCATACCTCCGAAGAGAAAAACGCTGCGGGTGAAGATATATTGAACGAAGAAGAACTCGGTGCATTCCGTGGTTTCCTTCGTAATTTGTTGATGCATGCGGGTGTGGGTACTGCACTCGGCGGCGTATGCACTATGGTAGGTGAGCCACAGAACCTTATCATTGCCGCACAGGCCAATTGGCAGTTCGGTGAATTCGCCGTACGTATGTCACCGGTTACTGTTCCGGTATTGATTTCAGGTGTCTTAACCTGCTACTTAGTTGAAAAATTTGGCATTTTTGGTTATGGCGCTAAATTACCAACGGCCGTGCATCGGATCTTATGTGAATATGCCGCCCATGAAGATGCCCGTCGAACCAACAAAGACAACATGAAGTTAATCGTCCAAGCGATAGTGGGTGTCTGGTTAATAGCGGGGCTTGCCTTACACTTAGCTTCTGTGGGCTTAATTGGTCTTTCTGTAATTATTTTGACCACAGCCTTTAACGGCGTCACCGATGAACATGCCCTTGGTAAAGCCTTCGAAGAAGCACTGCCTTTTACCGCGTTATTAGCAGTGTTCTTTGCGGTAGTTGGCGTGATTATCGATCAACACTTATTCGCCCCCGTTATCCAATGGGCACTGAGTTATGAAGGCAATACCCAGTTAGTGATTTTCTACATCGCCAACGGATTACTGTCTATGGTGAGTGACAACGTGTTCGTCGGCACTGTGTATATCAACGAAGTGAAGGCTGCATTGATTAACGGCCAAATCACCCGTGATCAATTCGACTTACTGGCCGTTGCAATTAATACTGGGACTAACTTGCCTTCGGTGGCGACACCTAATGGTCAAGCCGCGTTCTTGTTCTTACTAACATCAGCCTTAGCGCCGCTTATCCGCTTGTCCTATGGCAGAATGGTTTGGATGGCATTGCCCTACACTATCGTGCTATCCATTGTGGGCGTTATGGCGATTGAAACGGGATTCTTAGAGCAAGCTACTCAATATTTCTATGATTCCCATACAATCATCCATCACAGTGCAAAAGAAGTATTAGGCACAGTGTCTGGACATTAAACTTCTCTATTGACTGAACTTTATTTAATAAGTAGAGTCAAAAAAACGCCCCATGTCTGAGGGCGTTTTTTGTTGATATGGAGCTCACTTTGACTGTCATTACTCGCTTTGCCCATTCCCGTTCGTCTTGGTTTATTCTCGCAAGCACAGCCCTCAGCTTAGAGTTAAGCGCACTGTATTTTCAACATATAATGAAACTCGATCCCTGTGTTATGTGTATTTATCAAAGACTTGCTGTATTTGGTATATTAGCAGCGGGCCTTATCGGCATGACAGCGCCAAAATATCGCATAGTGAGGATTCTCGCGGCTATTATTTGGGCCATCAGTGCAACTTGGGGATTAAAGCTAGCGCTATCGCTGGTAGACATGCAAACCAACCCATCGCCTTTCTCAACGTGTTCATTCTTACCTGAATTCCCCGCTTGGATGCCATTACACGAATGGTTCCCTTCCATTATGATGCCTACGGGCATGTGTACTGATGTGCCTTGGGTCTTTATGGGTGTGACGATGGCCGAATGGATGGTAGTAGCTTTCAGTGGCTTCCTAGTGGCTTGGTTACTCTTTATTGTGCCTATCCTGAGTGGTTCAAATAAACCTTCTCTTTATAAATAACGACTTTGAGATAAGGCAGGGATCAACCCTGCCTTTTTATTAGCGATTTTATTCACAGTTTACGACCTATCCCCGCCGCTAATCCCATTCAATACCCGCAACTTAGACATATGCCAATAGCAAAACAGCGAGAACGCGCTACACTGGCTCAATGAAAAGTGGTGATTTGGAACCTGGTGATTATGGGAAAAAGTTCGACATCTGAGCCACACACAGCCTTAACCCAATGGCAAAACAGTTTGCCGTTCAAATTTAGCCTTATCCAACTCGTCATTGCCGCTATTTTGATTTGCAGCACAGCTTGGGTCATTCTGAGCATTCAGCGTCAACAAGTGCTTGATCAACAAGCCGTGTTAAACCAGAACTATGGCCAGTTAATCATAGCCAAACTGCAGGAAATGACTTCACAGGTCGAAACCGTTGTCGGCTCCATTTCCAGTATTGCAAAACTTTATCGCTATGATCATGAACAACTGGTGAAAACCATCCCCAGCTTGCTGACGCTCGATAACCAACAGCGCATTATCTCTGGCGGTGGCGTCTGGCCGGAACCCGGCGCGTTTAATCAGCAAAAATTCCGAGATAGCCTATTCTGGGCCCATAATGTAAACGACGAGTTAGTCGCGATTGATAGCTATAACAAGGATACGTTTCCTAGCTATCACACCGAAGAATGGTATCGCCCGACGCGCTATTTCCCCGCGGGCAAAATTTTCTGGTCTAAATCTTATTTCGATCCCACCACCCATGAGTCCATGATCACGGCCTCTGGTGCTATGTGGATGGACCATCAGTTTATTGGTGCCGCCACTGTGGACATCAGCTTAGAAAAGCTCAATGCCCTATTACGCAATGCTATGGTCGATGTCAGGGGTTATGTCATTGCCTTAGATCATCAAAACCAAGTGCTCGCCTATCCCCATGGCAATAATAATCTTCAGCATCAAGCCAATACCAGCCACACCTTTGTCACTTTTAATCATCTCGTTGACCAGCAGCCAGACTTCAGCCCCATCGAAGCGGCATTACACAATGCGGATAAAGCCTTTATCGAAGAAGCCGTGGCCGAGCGCGTATTTACCCAAGAACAGATGCAGCATTTGACCCGACTAAGTCATCAAGATGAGCGCGACATGTTAGCCGCCATCGTCAATAACAATGCCTTAAACCATTTCACCACACCAAAATTACTGACCTCAGTGACCTTAGCCCATGATCCCATTTTGAAAACGGCGTCCCTGGTTTCGGTATTTTTGATGCCCAATACTTATTGGAAAGTGTTAGTTTTCACCCCGATTTCGCCACTGCAAGATACCGCCAAACACTTAGTTGAAAAGGTTGGTATTTATTTAGTGTGCATCCAGCTTTTAGGCTTGATCCTGTTATTCTTGCTCCAACACCGGCTGTTTATTACCCCGATTATTGAAATCGTCCAAGCCTTAAAGCGTAATGATTCCGCATCAATTGAACTTAAAGCCAAAGACAGTCACGACGAAATTGGCTTATTAGCCAAAACATTTCTGTCGCGCACTCAACAACTTGAAGTGGCGATGGCGAGTTTAGATGCCAGTAATCTTGCCCTAGAGCAACAATTGCAGAGTCAGAACCTATTCCAACTTGAATTAAAGCGCCATAAGGAACAACTAAGGGCTTTGCTGAAATTTTCCCAAAACCTTATCTATGTCAAAGATCTGCACGGCAAATATATTCTGGTGAATGACAAGTATTGTGAAATTTTAGGCATAGAACGCAGACGAATTATTGGCGCCTCGGATTTTGAGGTATTCCCCAGCCAATTTGCCCACGAGTATCAACAAAATGATCGGCGCGTACTGCACAATAACGAAGCCATTAATTTTGAAGAGGCCATCCCCTCGCCACTGGGGAATCTTATTTATATCGTGACCAAATTTAAGATAAAAGATGATGACGATACTGTGATTGCGGTCGGCGCTATCGCCTTTGATATCACGTTGAAAAAGATTAAAGAGCAAGAACAGGATAAATTACTCTTAGGGCAAGTCGAGACGCTCAATCATCTGCAAGAGCAAGTTCGCCTTATCAATCAACATAATAATGAGCTTTACCAAGAGCAAGAAGCATTAACTAAAATGCTTGAGAAGCATCATCAACTCAATCTCAGCCGTGAACAAAGCCAACAGCTAATGCAAAACTTCTTAGCTGAAATGATGACGCAGATCATGCATGAGCAAGATCAGCTACTCGCCAAAGTTTGCCAACTGCAGCAAACGGACGAGGCAAATTACAGAACTCAGATCACCGAAATCATGGTAACTCAGGCAGAGAAATTGCGGCATATTGCCCAGCTGCTAACCAATCACCAAAACGATATTCGTCCATTACATCTGGCGCAATTTATGCGCCATCTCTTAGGTTTGTTAAAAGTGCAATTAGCGAAAGCAAACGTCGAGATAGTGCTCGATTGCGAGGAAAACATCATCATCGATGGCCCTGCTTGGCAATATCTGCAACTCTTCTATCGCTTAATTACTAACACTTTGAATCATGCTTTTAAGACTCACAACGAACAGCGTGAAATCACCATCGCCATCGACAAATCGAACGACGTGCTGCAGATCAGTATTATCGATAATGGAATTGGTATGACGGAGGCGCAGCTCACGCAATTGCGACAGGAACTGGAGCAAGAACTCTGCCTCGGAACCTTAACCTGCATCAATCTGTGGCTCAAAAACGATCTCAATGGCAGCTTAACCATCAGCAGCCAGTTAAACCAAGGCACACACATACAATGTCATTGGCCGCTTAGTACAAGCTTAGCGTCACAATAAAGAAGACGGCTTACTGATCAAGCCATGCCTTAGCTTGGGTTTGTTCATCGGCAGCAAAAACCTTTACAGGGCACGGCAGCATGCAGGCAAGCGCATTGACCATAGCGCTTGTTTGAGCTTGGTTAGCAATCATCACCACTCTTGAGAAATCACTTAAATGAAATAAACCAAGTACTGCATCGTCCCACAGGGCAGCGACGGATATGCCTTCAAATTCAGGGGCAAACTCGTACCAGAGGCGAATACTGGCGTGATCTTGCAGCTTAGCTTCAATGGCGGGAACCAGATAACCTTCAACATCCTCATGGTTAACACGACCGGATGCGACGACTGCCAATATGTCATGGGCATGGCCCGAAGAGATCGTTAGCATTGAACACTCCTTATCAATACATGAAGAAAATAGTTAAAGCTCACTCACTAAAGATACACAGACAATGGCATAAATGCTGGAAAAGAGAGTAGTTTATTTTACGCTCAGCCGATTTAGTCCTCACCACTCAAGTTTTAAAATCACTCGAGCTAAGTGTCAGCCAGCAGAAAAAGTCACAAAGCGAAATGGCAATACAAGACTGAAAAGTGATGAAAAGTGATGAAAAGTGATGAAAAGTGATGAAAAGTAGAATAACTCGAAGGGAAACGGATAGCAGATATATATAGCCTCACACTAAAGGTTTTAAGCTAAACGCTAACTCGCGCAGCGACTTAAGACTAGATTCAAGGTGAGGAAACACATGGCACTCAAGCGTGGCAATCAAGCGGCAAAAACATCACGGTTAAAATAGGCCGTTAACACTAACTGTTACAACGAGCTGAAATTACGCCCTAATTTTAATGCCTGCACGCTTGCCACTCAAGATTAGAGCGCCCTTCAGACTAGGCGCTGACTTGCTGTTTAGCGATTTCTTGATCGAACAAATTCTTAATTAAACCGGAAAATTCGGTAATAAATAACGTCTGAGCAGGTGTAGCTTTATGATTGGCAACTGAAGCTAAAATCTCTTCTAAATCATAAACAATCGCATCCACTTCGCGGATAATCATGTTGCGCTGCGCGAAAGACAATGACGGATTTTGACCACACACCATAATGATCTGCGCCGACAATTGCTCTTCAAACAATTCCATCACAGTATCGTCTGAAATCACCTCAGAACTTGGTGTTTCAAATAAGCCAAGATGTTCAGTTAAATACTGGACCAAATGCATGTAACCATCTTTATCTGTGACCATTTTTTACCCTTTAAACTCATTAACTTAATATCTAGTGTGGTGCTATTAATACCACAATCGGAAATATCAAAGAAGCCGAAAATTCGGCTTCTCATCGAGATCCAGCATACGCCACTTATTTAACTCTAGCCTATCTTCGATAACTGACGTATTGATCTACACCAATCTTATTGAAGTTACTGAGTTAAGGTTAGTACAAATGACACAGGAACAGCTTGGCTAATGCTCGATAAACCCGCAATTTCACGTAATTTATCAATGCCTGCAACAAGATCAAACTCATTGGCATTCACAATTATCGGCTGAAAACTGTTCACTAACAGCTTTTTATCAGAAACTTTAGTGATAATTACCGAAAAAGTTTTAGTTTGCGATTTACCATGCAATGCAATTTTACCATCAATATCAACGACTTTAGTCTCACCAACGCCGAGATCTTTTAGCATTTTAGTGTCAACTTGAGACGACAGTTTAAGCTCAGGATATAAAGACACTTCGAACAATAAATTCTGCATCCGCTCATCGCGGACATCAATACCAGTGGCGACGCCCATTAACGGAATGGTTAATTCGAATTGACCATCCTCTTTTAGCGTACCTTTGAGCTGTTTAAAGTGATGGACTTCACCAATGTCACCTTTCTTTACCGAAATAAAACTGACTCGCGAATCTTGATCCATTACTTGCCATTGCGCGACGCAGCTAAAACTGGCGATCGCCGATAAGGCAACAATTCCCATCCATTTTTTCATCGTATCCGTCCTCAAAAAGTGAGTTTAAAAGCCATGCAGTAAAGCAAATCGACATCTGCAGCAGGCGAAAATAATGCCCAGTTAACCGTGATCCACATCGCATAACTTCAGCTAAAGATACTCTTTTTATCCATTAGCGACCAGTAAACTATACTTCATACTCTAACTAGCCATTTATCTAAGCTATTGGCAAACGCCTGTTTATCCGCTTGGGAAAACGAATCCGGTCCGCCGGTATGCACGCCTGAGCCCCGTAAGTCTTCCATAAAGTCACGCATCGTCAGCTTTTGTTTTATGTTATCGACGGTATAAAGCTCGCCGCGGGGATTGAGTGCCAAGGCGCCCTTTTCGATGACTAAAGCCGCTAAGGGAATGTCCGCGGTGATCACTAAATGCGTTGGCTCAACATGGTCGACAATGTATTGATCCGCCACATCAAAACCCGCTCCAACGCGAATTTGGCTGATATAGGGCGATGGCGGTACGCGGATCATTTGATTAGCCACCAGCACCAGCGGCAAAGCTTTACGCTCCGCCGCACGGAACAGGATTTCTTTAATGGGATTAGGGGATGCGTCCGCATCAACCCAAATTTTATAATCACTCAATGTCTTTTAACTCTGTTGGTGTTAGGTTCACAGGCTTAGTTTTAAGCAATACTATGCAGAACTATGCGCGTATTATGGCGCTAAACGATCGATTTCCCACTCAGCATCATGGCGAGTATAAATAAAACGATCATGCAGCCTGTGTTCTCCACCCTGCCAAAATTCGATACTCGAAGGTCTGACTAAGTAACCGCCCCAAAAACTGGGTAAAGGCACATCACCCTTGGCGAACTTAGCCTTCATTTCGAAGAATTTACCTTCAAGTACTTGTCTCGCGCTGAGTTTACTCGACTGCTGCGACACCCAAGCGGCAATTTGACTGTCCTTAGGACGGGTCATAAAGTATTTAAGCACTTCGGCGGTAGACAGCGCCTGCGCTTCTCCGAGCACAGACACTTGGCGCTCTAAAGGATGCCAAGGGAAATGCAAACTGACTTTATTATTGGCGGCAATTTGCTGGGCTTTGCGGCTGCCTAAGTTGGTAAAAAACACGAAGCCAGTGTCATCAAAACGCTTAAGTAACACTATCCGTTGAAAAGGTTGGCCGTGTTCATCCACCGTCGCCACACACATGGCGGTTGGATCGCTAAGTTCCGCATCCCTCGCCTGCGTCATCCACAATTCAAACAAGTCCATCGGGTTTTGCGGTAAGTCGGCACGTCTTAAGCCGCCTTTAGCATACTCGCGGCGGATATCACTCAGATCTGTCATGGGGTTTCCTTAAACAAATGCCAAAAAATTACATGAATTCAGGGATCAGCACTTCAGCCTCAAGCTGCTGATAGTGACTAAAACTAATGTCATAACCTTGCTCGGTCGTTAATGAGCCACGCCCTAAGCATAAATGGGCAGGAAATCCCTGCGTTAAGTCGTCAGTATTAAAGCGGATGGTGTCCCAACTGACGGGAGAAAACAGCGCTAATAGTCGCCCCAAGAGATCTTGCGGATACTGGGCTAAATCAAGATTCGTTTCAAAGCTCACATAGGAACTGGCGCAGGCATTCTCGCTTTGGGGCGTGATATGCAAGGTGACATAATATTTGCCCCAGAGGCCATTCATCGAAAAACCTGAGGGGTCAAATAAATGGGCGTCAATCTCAAATTCGGGGAGTAAATCGTTAAGTTCGAGTGCGGCGCAAATTTCATCTTTGCTTTGCGAGCCACCATTAAGATAGACGGCCAATTCACCACGAATGTGGTACATCAGCAGCTCACAGGTTTGATCATCCTTTGGTGCTCGATAATCGCTGTCAGAGCAGAAAAAATAATGATGGTGACTGTCTAAATGCCCCACTCTCATTGCCTTACCCGCGATACGCTGACGCAACTTGCCAACATCATCGGCAAAACTGCTGGCTTGTAGGTGGGCTTGGTATTCGTTTTTACGCTGATAACTCACCAGCGCCATCGCAGATACGCCAAGCGCATCGATAAAATAACAAGCGGCATCCACTAAAGTGCTATTGCCGCAGGTGAGCATGACAAATCTGTCGTGCCATACGAATAAGCTGGATTCGCTCAACAGGTAGGCATCGCAATCAGCATTACTTAACTGCGACAAAATCTCGGCATGGGCACAATTGACTAAGGCTGACCAAAAGCTCACATCGAGTTCGCGTAAATTCAGCGCAGACGCCGCCACGATGATCTCAAGTTTCTTTTCTGAGCCTTCAAAAAACATCAAATCCTTAACCCCATTAAACGCTATGCGCCCTTGCTGTCGACATCCTTTATACCAATTTGGCTCCCACGAACGATAAATAAATATCGTCCAGAAAGCAAAAATCAGCCTAAGTGACCTTAGGCTGATTTATTTTAACACACTAAATCTTAAGAAAAATATCTTAAGAAAAATCTTCCAAGTAAGTGTAGCCTTTCAGGCCAACTTGCAGTTCTTCTAAAATTTGTGCGCGTTCATCTTCGGCAATATGCAGATTCACTAACTCTTCGTAAGTGCGCATAAAGGCCACTGCATCTAAGTTAACGTAACGCAATACGTCAGCGACAGTATCACCCGCCAATACCGATTCAATGTTAGTCACACCGTTATCTTCGATGCGAACAACCGCAGAGTTAGTATCACCAAACAGGTTATGCATATCACCCAAGATTTCTTGGTATGCGCCCACAAGGAAGAAACCAATCAGGTACGGGCTATCCGCACTCCAGGCTGGTACTGGCAATGTAGTTTCAATCCCTTGACCATCAACGTATTGATCAACAATACCGTCGGAGTCACAGGTGATATCGAGCATCACAGCACGGCGCTCAGGGGCTTTATCTAAACCCGATAACGGCAATACTGGGAACACTTGATCAATACCCCAAGCATCGGGTAATGACTGGAATAATGAGAAGTTAACAAAGAACTTATCGGCTAACTTTTCATTGAGTTCATCAATAATCGGTCTGTGATAACGGTTCTTCGCACTCAATAGCCCTTGCACTTCATGGCACACACGCAGGTTAGCTTGTTCAGCCCAAGCACGTTCTGCCAAGCTCAATTGACCAAGAGCAAATAGCGAATGCGCTTCTTGTAAGTCACTTTGGCTATCGTGATAAATCTCTATCAAAGCACGTTGATCGGCGCGGCCGCTGATCTCAGACCATGAATGCCACATGTTATGCAATAACTGTGGTGACTCTTCCGCTGGCGGTTGAATATCTTCAGGCTGATAGGCTTCAGTACCGATAACATCGGTGATCAGCACAGCGTGATGCGCGGTTAAGTAACGGCCAGACTCTGAAATAATACGTGGCATAGGCTGCTCGTATTCATTACAGATGTCGGTCAATACGTTAACGATATTGTTGGCGTATTCGGTCAGGCCATAGTTCATCGAGTTATTACTTTGGCTACGTGTGCCATCGTAATCCACCGCTAAACCACCACCGACGTCGAAGCAGTTAACGCTTGCGCCTAATGCACGTAATTCACAATAGAAACGACCCGCTTCACTCACACCTTGGCGAATATCACGGATGTTAGCGATTTGCGAACCTAAGTGGAAATGCAGTAACTGCAGCGAATCCAGCATGTCGTGTTGCTTAAGTTGTTCAACCACCAGCAAAATTTGTGCTGCTGATAGACCGAACTTAGACTTCTCGCCACCGCTAGCCTGCCATTTGCCTTTGCCTTGGAATGCTAAACGCGCACGCAAACCTAAACGCGGTGTCACACCAAGACGCTTAGATTCCGCTAACACCATTTTCAGTTCAGACAGTTTTTCTAAAACGATGTAAACCTTGTGGCCTAACTTTTCACCAATCAATGCTAAACGGATATATTCATTATCTTTATAACCATTACATACAATGACTGAACTGGCTTTTTGCGCCATGGCTAACACAGCCATCAGCTCGGGCTTACTGCCCGCTTCTAAACCCAGTTGTGGTACTTCTTTTGATGCCTGACTCGCCAGAATCTCTTCCACCACAGTTTGCTGTTGGTTTACTTTAATGGGGTAAACCAGCAAATAGTCCGCCTGATACTCGTACTTCTGTATCGCTTGGTCGAATGCTTGGCACAAACTGTTCACTCTGTGGTGCAGGATCTGCGGAAAACGAACTAGTACAGGTAAAGCGACGCCCGCTTTAACCATGTCTTTGGCTAGCTCATTTAAGCCAATCTTGTAATCAGGATTTTTTGGATCCGGTGACACTGTCACCTCACCGTGATCGCTGATCCCATAAAAACCTTGGCTCCAGTGAGTAACATTGTACCCAGCACGAGCATCATCAATAGACCAATCATTCATTATTATTTAGCCCGTCTATTAAAAAATGGGTTAAACGGTTATGGCTTAATAGCACAACCGCCCGTTCGACAAACCCAGGCAAAGGGACACCTTACCTGACATACACGAAGGTGGATTTCACCTTCTACTTAATGCTGCAACGTCACGCTAGTGTAAGTGACATTGCCGCGATTTTCATTAATAGCGCAAGAGGCAACTCATCTTAGCGCACTACATCCTATCATATTGACGGGAAAGCTGATTACCTAACCCCAGTAAAGCTATCTTTACTTGCCCCACTTGTATCTATCTTGAGGCTAAAAGGGCGTTAATACCGCCAAAAAGCCGAATGAAGTCCTGAGTCGCATCCTTAAAACATCAAGCTAATAAGCAGCTTAAAGACGTTCGAAAGAAGTTAAGACCTTCAGAAACCGATAACACAAGTAGAAAACGAAAACCGATAACACCGAACTAGCGAAAACGCCAAACCGGCTTATCTCTAGGCAAGATTATTTTAACAGGGGACTATTGGCTTCTTCGCGGCCAGAATTGATGCGGATCAACGTGAGATGCTTAAGGCCAGTATCATCGTATGGCACGACAATCGAGCGTTGGCATTGTGACACTTTTAGGCAAAGTGCAAAAAATGGATGCTTGTGCATTAGCTAATAAAAACCCTCTTAACCCCATGTAACAGCTATAGATTGTTTGTTACACGGTTAATGACCAGTGAACCATAAACCTTTACTACTCACGTAATATTTGTAATGTCTCTAACGAGCGAAGTCGTTGAACGGCGCAATTAAACCGCGCAATGTCACAGAATGCAAGCAAGAATCTCATTTAATATTTTGCATTAAAATATAATAAACACTCGCTTAACAATCACTCACCTTGTATTAGGGTTAAGCTGAATAATATTAGCCAGTTAGCGCATGACCGCCATACTCGTCTGTTCAATATTTTTTAATAGCCTTTGTAACTTTTTTGACATTTATCCCTATAAATACCCCTGAATTTTGTGTGTCACTTGCGCCCCGCCCATGTGCTGCCATTGACTAAAGCCGAGCGCTCAATACCACAGTGCAAAATTCAGCATCAATAAGCCATAAACCGAGGCGCAAATGCCGCCTTAAACTTAGACCCAATACTAGATACAATCCTATATACCAACATGGGTTCAGTACTGCCCACATTTCTAGTCACAATCCTAGCCATAATCCGAAGTAAAAGCGGCGATGATTAATGGCTGACTCGCCACTAAGATAAAACCCAAAGACAATAATGCTGCAGTTTCAGCCCCGAAGTGTATAATCTCAGCCGAATCACATTCCATTATGCACAGAGAGATCCATGGTACAGATAGGTAAAACCTGCAAACTTGAGGTTGTAAAACAAGTCAGCTTTGGCGTGTATTTAAACGCCCACGAATTAGGGCAAGTACTGCTGCCAAACAAAGTCACCCCCAAAGACTGCCAAGTCGGTGATCTACTTGACGTGTTTCTGTATCTAGATTCTGAAGATATCGTGATTGCCACCACGCGCCGTCCATTGGCACAGGTAGGCGAATTTGCCTATTTAAAAGCCGTTGCAACCGGTCCTTATGGCGCCTTTTTAGACTGGGGCTTAGATAAAGACTTATTACTGCCCTTCGGTGAGCAACATAAGCCTATCGAAGAAGGTCGCTCTTATCTGGTTTATGTACACGCTAACCGCGCCGATGAACGCATCATGGCCTCTTCAAAAATCGATAAGTTCCTCGATAAGACAGAGCCAGAGTACACAGTGGGTGAGCAGGTCGATTTATATATCGGCGGCACCACAGATTTAGGCTACAAAGCCATTATTAATCATGCCCATTGGGGCGTGATTTACGAAAACGAAGTGTTCCAAAAACTGCGTTTCGGCCAAAGACTCAAAGGTTTCATCAAACAAGTGCGCCGCGATGGCAAAATCGATCTTGTGCTGCAACAAGGCAGTAAACAAGAGTTAGATAAGCACGCCCACATTATCCTGATCAAACTCAAACAGGCTGGCGGCTTCTTAGCCCTAACCGATAAAACCGATGCTGAAATCATTTACGATCAGCTTGGTATGAGCAAAAAGGCCTTCAAAAAAGCCATAGGTGGTTTATTTAAGAATGGGCAACTGAGCATAGATAATGATGGTCTGCGTTTAACTGAAACCGCAGAATAATCAACTCTATTCAGGACTTAGCGTTAAAGTTGTACAGTTTGCCGCCACTAAGGCAGAGTTTGACTGACAACTCCTAGGATATTAAGCATGGCTCTGTTATAAACAAAGCCATGCTTTTTTCTTTGGAGCTTATATGGAACTCACGTTACACGAAGCCAGAGTCATCGGATGCCTGCTTGAGAAAGAAATCACCACCCCTGAGCAATATCCACTCTCGCTAAACTCTTTGACCTTAGCCTGCAATCAAAAAACCAGCCGCGAGCCGGTACTCGAACTTAGCGAAACCCAAGTGCAAATCGCCGTTGATTCCCTTAATCGGAAACGTTTGATCAGCGAACAGTCGGGATTTGGCAGCCGCGTCGTTAAATACAAGCACAGATTCTGCAATACCGAATTCAGCGAACTGCAACTGTCCCCCGCCGCACTCGCCATCGTCTGTTTGTTGCTATTACGTGGCCCACAAACGCCGGGAGAACTGCGCACCCGCAGTAATCGCCTACACGAGTTTAAAGACGTGATCGAAGTGGAAGATTGCATCCGCCAATTGATGAGCCGCGAAAAACCTTTCTTAAAACAGTTGCCCAGAGAAGCCGGTCGCCGTGAATCCCGTTATGTGGAATTATTCTCCGCCGCCTCATCGCAACTCGAAACTGCGCAGCCCGAAAGTGCGAGCCATACCGTCGCCCATGTCGCTGTGTCTTTGGATGCTAAGCCGCTTGAATTGACTAAAAGAGTGACCGAGCTTGAGCAACAAGTGGCTGAACTGACGCAAAAGCTCGATGAGTTAATCGCCTCGTTGAGTTAATCGTCTTTTAAAGCTAATCATAGCGTCAAGAATAATAGAGACAGCAAATGACCAATAATCCACCCAGCAGTTTCAACAACATGCTTATTATCGCCATGTTTGAACTGCGTAAATTTTTATTTAATACCCGAGGGATCATCGCCTTGGTCGCCTTTGGTTTAGTGTGGGGCGTACTCCTGCTTTATCCCATTCAAAGCGCATCGGCGATGTTATTGCAGCCCAATGTAAAAGATGTCATCGACAGCTTATTTGGGGCCAATACCCTCAACGTGCTCTTTGAGTGGCCTGTAGCCGAAATGGCGGTGTTTTGGTGCTTTGCGCTGTATTTATTCCCACTGTTCAGTATTTTGATCGCCGCCGATCAATTCTCTTCCGATAAAACCCGTGGCACACTGCGCTTTTTAACCCTGCGCACTAGCCGTGACAGCTTATTGTTCGGGCGTTTTCTCGGCCAAATTCTGATCCAAGGCTTGCTGATCCTATTGACGATTATCGCCACTGTCGCCCTCGCGCTCAGCCGTGACAGCCAGCTTTTTTTACCGGCGTTAACCTCTGGCGCCTTAGTTGGCCTTAACCTCATCATAGTGATCTTGCCCTACACGGCAGTGATGACCTTATTGTCCCTGTATGCGCGCACGGCACGCCAAGCTATGGTGTTTGCGACCATTTTATGGACTGTGATTTCCATCGCCATCATGGTGTTAGGCAGCCAATCTAACGTATTGGCTCAGCTGCAATGGATATTACCCGGTGCTCAGTTGTCGGACATGCTCAATACCAATGGACTCAATAGTTTAGTTTATGCCCCTATTCCACTGATCCAAACCGCTGCGGCCCTCTTACTCGGCAGAATGTATATGCAAAGGAGCTCGCTATGAGTCTGATCCAATGCCAAGGACTGTCAAAGCTTTACGGCAGCAAAAAGGCGCTGAATGATGTTAACTTCAGCCTAGAAGCGGGTGCCCCCATCGCCCTTGTTGGTCCCAATGGTGCGGGTAAAACCACGCTTTTTAGCCTGTTATGCGGCTATATGTCGCCAAGTGCCGGGACAATAACCCTGCTAGGTGAAGCGCCTAATAGCCCTAAACTTTTAGGTAAAATTGCCGCTTTACCCCAGGATGCGGTGCTCGATCCCAATTTGACCATTGTTAGCCAATTAAGCTTTTTCGCGCGTTTGCAGGGCATGGGCGTTGAACAAGCCAGACAAGAGGCCATTCGCGTATTGACCTTAGTCGATTTGGCTGACGTCGCCGAGCAAAAACCACCCAGTCTTAGCCACGGTATGAGTAAACGCGTATCGATTGCGCAGGCGCTCATTGGCTCGCCAGAATTAGTGTTATTGGATGAGCCGACGGCGGGGCTCGATCCTGCCAATGCGAAAAAAGTCCGCGAGCTGGTCAAAGCCCTATCGCCCACCACGACCTTTATGATCAGCTCGCATAATCTCGATGAGCTCGAAAAGCTGTGCGATCAAGTGTTGTATTTAGACAAGGGCCAACTGAGCCAAGCCGTGTCTATGCATGCATCGACCGACAGTGATTACCTAACGTTAACCATGCAAACTTGTGACAGTGAGGTGCTGCAAGCGGAAGTGGCGAAACTGGCGGGCGTGGTGAACGTCAGCTCAAAACAGAGCAAAGTGTTTATTATCCAGCTTGCCACGGATGCAGAAAAAGCACAGAACAGTGATATTGAAATGCGCCTATTTACACTATTCAACCAACATCAGTGGCAATATAAGATGCTGCTGAAAGGCCGCACTCTGGAAGAAACGCTCTTTTCATAGGCGAACTTTAAAAAGTTGGCTTCACATAAGCCAGCCGTTGAATAATGCAGCTCATGACTTAAGCGCAACCCAGTTGCGCTTAAGTTTTCGACTCAAAACTGACAGGCACTCAAAACCGACAAGATTACTGCTCAATATACCAACACTCTGTTTTCAATAAAGTTACAAGCCAGTCAATAAAACACCACTCGACCGCGCTAAGCTGGCTATGGCTTTCAATCTTAAGGCGAGCTTGTTATAACTCCCCTTCGATTGAACCTAAGCTGACTTCAGAGGTTTCTATGAACAAAGCACAACTTATCCAACGTATTGCCGCCGAGCTCAATGCATCGGAAGCGAGCACTAAACCTGTGGTTGAGCAGATTTTGCAACAGATCCACATCGCCTTAAGCGAAGGCGAAAAAATCTACCTGCCACAATTTGGCACCTTTGAATTGAGATACCATGTCGCTAAAACGGGCCGTAATCCACAAACGGGCGAAACCATCGAAATCGACGGCTACAATCAGCCCAGCTTTAAAGCCTCAACGGCATTGAAGCAACAGATCAATCGCTAATAGCGACGCTTAGCGTTAATGTGCAGTCACTCATTTGCGAACATTAATCGGCAGCCT
>NZ_JAMTCC010000023.1:0-89526 GCF_025370265.1 Shewanella septentrionalis
TTGCTTCATCCCTAAGGAATCAGCGGCTCAATGAATTCTGATTTTTTGTTTCTCGCACTCCCTATAAAAGAAGTGCTAAAACAAACTGTACATATTGCTATGAACACTCATTGTTACATTGATTTAAATTTTTGACTGCCAACCCTAAGGTTAAGCAGTTTCGATTAACTCAACACCTGTGAGTGTCCACACAGATTTCTTGTTTTATCTTGTTAAAGAGCAACTCAATATTCGTAAGAGAACTTGAGTACCACACTGAGCGCCGAACGCTTCCAGTTGGCTAGGGCTGCGTATTCTACGCATTTCCCGTTTCGCGTCAAGGAGTATTTTTCAACTTCTTGCTGCGCTTGAATTAAATGCTTAAAAGCGACTCAATTCAACCTAACTCGTCAGCTTGCTTTCGCTGTCTGCCGTGTCAGTGGATGCGCATTATAGGGAGATTGAGAAAGTGCACAACCCCTATTTTTAAGATAATTGTCATTTTCTCACTGTTCGTTGGATATTTGACCTGACCAGCTAGTTTTTAACCTTTATAATGCAAAAAAACACTCATAGGGACTTTTCTATGTCAGGGCCACTCAGAACTTACCAAGGTATTCATCCTCGATTAGGCAATAATGTGTATGTAGATGAAGCTTCGGTGCTTGTTGGCGATATTGCGTTAGATACTGATGCCAGTATTTGGCCTATGGTGGCGGCGCGTGGTGATGTTAACCATATTCGTATTGGTAAGCGCTCGAACGTGCAAGACGGTAGCATATTGCATGTGACGCGTAAGTCAGCTGCTCGTCCCGATGGTCATCCACTGATTATTGGTGATGATGTGACTATTGGTCACAAGGCGATGCTTCACGGTTGCAAAGTCGGTAATCGAGTATTAGTGGGCATGGGCGCGATTATTCTTGACGGTGCGATTTTAGAAGATGATGTGATCTTAGGTGCGGGCTCTTTAGTGCCACCGGGCAAGGTATTACAGAGCGGCTATTTATATGTAGGCAGCCCAGCTAAGCAAGCTCGTCCATTAACACCTGCCGAAATGGCCTTTTTGCCAGAATCTGCCGACAACTATGTCAGACTGAAAAACGAATACTTAGTTGAGTTACAAAACCTCTAGTCACTTAGCGCTAATCTCTTATAGTTAGTCGCTTAGTATCACTATCGCTATATTAAGAAAGGCGGCAGAGACTTATTCAGTCTCTACCGCCTTTTGCTATTCGCTGATTCAGAAAACTATCTGAGTTCGATAAGTTTAGCCTAAGTGTACTGCGCCAAACTCATCAAACTCTTCGGCTTCGATTAAGTCTTCAGCCATTTCTTCGGCGTCAAATCTCACCGCATCAAACAATGCCAGCATAGCAGCCGCTTCATCGGTGCTCGGCTGTTCAGAGAAATCATTCAGCTCACGTAATTTAGCAGCACTGATATAGCACTTGATGTTCATCCCCTGCGATTGCGCCATAAAACAGATTTGCCCTTGGGCATCGTCCCAATATTGCAGATCGGGGAAAAGAATACTTTGATTCATGCTTCCTACTTAGGCTCTGCCATTAGTTTGTCCCGCAAAAGCGTCAACACCACTTGGGTGTCGGGCTCAATACCTCGCCATAAGGTAAAACTCTTAGCCGCTTGTCCGACTAACATACCTAGCCCATCAATGACTTTCGCCGCACCTTGGGAGAGTGCCCATTGGTTAAACGCGGTGACCGAGGCGCCATACATCATGTCATAACAAACGGTTTGGGTGGTGATGATATGTGCTGGCAAAGGTGGCAACTCGCCCGCAAGGCTAGCAGAGGTTGAATTGATAATGATATCGAACTCGCCCGCAAGCTCACTCATTTCTACGGCGGTGACTTTACTCACGTAAGCGCCGTTATCCACAGAAGTAAAGATATCGACCAGAAGCTGCGCCTTAGTGTGGGTGCGATTGCTGATGGTCAGTTGTGCAATCTCCGCATTTAATAACGGCAGAATACAACCGCGCGCCGCGCCACCAGCGCCAATGAGTAACACGCGCTTATCTTGCAAGCTGCCTAAGTTAGCGATGAGATCGGCCACCAGCCCTAAACCGTCGGTGTTATCACCGCGAATAGTGCCATCGGCCAATAAACTTAAGGTGTTGACTGCGCCAGCGAGTTTGGCTTCGGGGCTGATACTGTCACACAGCGCAAAAGCTTGCTCCTTAAAAGGCACTGTCACATTGGCGCCCTTACCGCCCGCATTGAAAAACGCCGTCAATGAGGCTTCAAAACCATCGACCGGAGCGAGAATGGCTTCATAGGTTAATGACTCTTGGGTGGGCGCGGCAAATTGTCCATGGATGAACGGCGATTTACTGTGGCTAATTGGATTGCCAAACACTGCGTATCTGTCTGTCATAGCGATATGAAATTTTAGGTTCAATGGCTTTGCAGTCTACCGCGCTTTTGAGCCCACGCAAGACGAATTATGCTCAACTAAATTTCACGCTATAATGCGCCATCGGCTCAATACACTCTACTTTAGTGAACGACTATTCCAATGAACTGGCTTAAAAAGATTTTTAGTAAACACACTCCGCCGCAGGATGATCGCGATCCTAGTCAATCTAACGCCTATGACTTAATCGGCGGCGAAAAGGTGATCCGCGCTATCACTAAATGTTTTTATCAGAAGATGGCAAGCTCAACAGAAACGACAACACTGCTTGCCATTCATAGGGCGCCCATTGCGGAGTCAGAGCAGAAGTTGTTTGAATTTTTAAGTGGTTGGCTCGGCGGACCGCAGCTTTATCAGCAAAAATATGGTCATCCCGCATTGCGAGCACGACACATGCATGTCGATATTGATGAGGCGATGCGCGATCAATGGCTGTTTTGTATGAAGTTTGCGATTGAAGAGAATATTAAAAAGCCAGAGCATCGAGCCGCCATTTTTGAGGCGATTTCAACTCTGGCCGATCATATGCGTAATCAATAAAGTGGATATGGCATCCACTTTTTATGATTAACGGCTAAACCCAGTCGCGTGGTTTGAGGTAGTTATCGTACAAATCTGCCTCTGGGCTTCCCGCCTCTGGTGTATAAGCATATTGCCAACGCACTAATGGCGGCATCGACATTAAGATAGACTCGGTACGCCCGCCCGTCTGCAGACCAAACAAGGTGCCTCTGTCGTAGACTAAGTTGAACTCAACATAACGACCACGGCGATAGAGTTGGAACTGACGCTCGCGCTCACCGAACTCAGTATCCTTACGACGCTCAACAATCGGCGCATAAGCCGTTAAGAAGCCATTGCCCACGGCTTGCATAAAGCTAAAGCTTTGCTCGAATCCTTCTTGATTCAAGTCATCGAAAAACAGTCCGCCTACGCCGCGGGTTTCATTACGATGCGGCAGGAAGAAATACTCATCACACCATTTCTTATACTTGGGATAAACCTCATCCCCGAAAGGCGCACAAATATTCTTAGACGTTTGATGCCACTCGCGCACATCTTCCTCAAATGGATAATAAGGTGTTAAGTCAAAACCACCGCCAAACCACCATACAGGATCGGCACCTTCTTTTTGAGCGATAAAGAAGCGCACATTGGCGTGAGTCGTCGGGATATACGGATTGTTAGGATGAATAACTAAAGAAACCCCCATAGCTTCAAAACTGCGACCCGCCAATTCTGGGCGATGCGCCGTTGCCGACGCTGGCATAGCGGCGCCAGTCACATGGGAAAAGTTAACTCCAGCTTGCTCGAATACTGCACCTTGGGTTAATACTCGGCTCGTGCCACCACCGCCTTCGGCGCGGGTCCATGAGTCGGCAGCAAAGGTCGCTTGACCATCTAACTTTGCTAAACCAGCACAAATGCGGTTTTGTAAATCGAGTAAAAACGCTTTTACCACTGCAGCATCAGGCACACTCATCTTGTTATCCTTATTATTGGTTTGCTCATTGTCCATTTCGTAAAATTTTGCCGCTTCGTGCATCTATGATGGTCGAGGGCTGACGTTGTTCGCCGAGTTCGCCTAATACCAGTGCATCGATTTTACCGGTAAAATCGGCGAGGATTTCAGCGGCAGTTAATGCGGGATCTTCACCTGCAAGGTTAGCACTGGTCGACACTAAAGGTTTATTAAGCGCGCGGCACAGGGCTTGTACCCCAGCATGGGCCGACACTCGCACTGCGATAGAGTCAAATTCGCCACAGAGGTATTTTGAAACATGCGCTTTGATTGGCATGACAAAGGTAAAAGGCCCTGGCCACTTGGAAAATGCAAATTCGAGCTGCTCAGCCGTTAATTGCGATTCATCAACATAAGCTAAAAGCTGCTGAAAATCACTGGCGACTAAGATCAGTCCTTTCTGCCATGGGCGCTGTTTTACCGCCAATAACTTTTGGATAGCAGTGTCGTTATCAGGGTCGCAACCAAGGCCATAAACCGCCTCGGTTGGATAAGCGATAACACCACCGTTAAGCACAATATGTTTTATGTCAGATGGGTGCAGCTGCAACATCTTAGGATCACCTTTTAAGTATTGTCGATTTCAACAATCAAATTATTGGATAAATTCGAATACTGACCGCCCCATCAGCGGTCAGCCGAGGATTATACGCAAGCCACTTTCATCGGCCAAATATTAAGATGCAGGTCACACAATAAACTAAAGTGGTCTTTTGTATTTACAGCTTTTTTGCGGACATTCTAAACGCATCCCCGCCGCACCTTTACGCTCGACTAAGATCCCAAAACCACAGCTCGGGCAATCTTCAGCAACCGGAGGATAATTCACAATAAACTTGCACTTAGGGTAAGCGCTACAGGCATAAAAACTCTTTCCGAAGCGGCTCGTTCTATGCTCCAGTTTACCCGTTTTACATTCTGGGCAAGGGATATCAGGCTTGTCGCTCGCTTGATCCTGTTTTTCAATATGCGTGCAGCTAGGGTATTGAGTGCAACCGATAAAGATCCCAAATCGACCAGATTTTACCGCCAGCTCGTGGCCACATTCAGGGCAAACAGAACCTTCAATCACTTGAGTTTCAATGGATTCGTGCTGCACTAATGGGCGAGTGTAATTACAGCTAGGGTAATTATTACAGCCAATAAAACCGCCGTGCTTACTGTGCTTGACCGATAACTCGCTGCCACATTCAGGGCAAAGTTCGTATTCTTTTTCCAGTGCGTGTTCGTGGGCACTAAATAATTGTTCATCAATCTTAGACATAATCATTCACCACCTGTCGTAGCGCATTAGGATATCAAGCGCAGTGCCATCAAGGAATTTATGGCATCAAAAAAGGAGGTCTTAGCCTCCTTTCTCTCATAATTCATCTTTCACAACGATTAAGAATGTAGTCGGCCTTCTGGCTGTTCGAAGATTAAATCTTCCATTTGCTCATAAGCGGACTCATGACCAGGAGCGTTAAACAACACCATTAAGATAACCCATTTGAGATCTTCTAAAATCAGGGTTGGCTCATCCAACTCCATGACTCTATCGATCACCATTTCACGGGTTTCGACATTCAGCACTTTAACTTGCTCTAAAAACAGCAAGAAACCGCGGGATTCCACATCCAGCTTGTCCATTTCGTCCTTTGTATAGATACGAAACGAATGCTGATCGTGATTACAAAGATAAGGTTTATCCCCTTCTTGTAATTCAGCTAAGCGCTCTAACCAAGTTAACGCTTTTAAAATCTCGGATTGATGAAATCCGGCACGAGTGAGTTCCTTGGTTAACTCGTCTTCATCAACTAGTAGTTCAACTTCACTGTGAACATAGTTTTCAAATAGATACATGAGGATATCAAACATGGCTAGCTCCTCTTTACTCTGACGTAACCACCGGGTACTGCAATCACCCAACCTTGCAACTCAAGTTCAAGCATTTGTTCTAACACCAGATCTATCGTTTTCCCACTATGTTCAACTACTGCATCAATGGATGTAGTTTCATAACCTACACTAGCTAACAGAGACGAAAATGGCAAATTACAAATCTCGCCTTGCTGTATATGGTGGCATAACTTCAATTCTTCAAGGTGGTAAGCGGTTAAACTTGCCAACTCCTCCACTATATCGGCGGCTGTTTCCACAAGTTTTGCCCCATCACGTAATAAATCATGACAGCCTTGATGGTAACCGCCCAAGATTGAGCCCGGAACGGCAAATACCTCACGCCCTTGCTCCATCGCCAACCTAGCTGTGATTAAAGAACCGCTTTTACGACAGGCTTCAACCACAAGAGTCCCTAAAGAAAGACCGCTAATAATCCGATTTCGTTTCGGGAAATTCCCCGCAAAGGGACCGACATCTGGCCAAAACTCGCTAAGTATACAGCCTTGCTGCTGAATATCATGATAAAGCTGCCGATGTTTTCGTGGATAGACAGTCTCAATGCCAGTCCCGAGCACAGCAACGGTTCGCCCTTGATGTTCAACACAGGCTTTATGGGCAGCGCCATCAATCCCGATCGCCATACCGCTGCAGATACCAAATCCCATTGAGGACATCTCCGCAGCCAGCTGATAAGCGACCTGCAATCCACCTGGAGAAGCATTACGACTGCCAACAATTGCAAGATAAGGAAGGGCGAACGCCTCCAAACAACCTTTAACGAACAGTACGGCGGGCGGATCTGAGAGTTGTTTTAATAATGGCGGATAAAGCGGATCGGAGAAACATACGAGATGATGGTCAGCGGCTTGCTGCTGCCATTCGAGGGCGACATCGACTTTTTGATAATCAATAGCAAGACTATGGAGCAGATGGTCAGATAAAGGTAGCGCTTCTCGCTCGTGCTCTAACCTTTGCCTGAGGTCGTCCACTTCCATGTGCGTTAATAATTGTTGGATCCGAGCGGGTCCTAGCCCAGATACAGCACAAACAACTAACCAATCGACCAAATGTTCAGATATTACTGACCTCTTAAGGCTAAAGACTCTGGGGCAATTAACTTATCGTCGACACGCACAGGACGCTCGGTGGAAACAATCAAACCTAAGCTCGCTTTGTCGAATACTTTGAAAACTAACAATTTGCCATGATAGATATCCGGCATTTGAATAGCACGATCCGATGAGACAGATGCCATCAGGTTATCGTAGGCGGTGCGCTCAGTGGCAGGCACTGGCATACCATCATTGTTGATGACAATGACTTCACCATCACGGTAAATAGAGAACACGACTCCGGGCTCAACCCCATCTTGGGTGCCTTTATCTAAGTACACCACATCCAACTTACCCGCTTCACGCATCTTCGATTCGATAGCAAGCACAACAGCTGGTGTCTTTAACTCTGCAGGCTTTGGGGTGAAATAAGCTAACATCAAGGAATCACTTTCCATCGGCATGACTCTGAAACCTGCTTTGGTTTCACGAAAGCTGGTTAACAACTTAATTTTTGACACCTTACCAGACTCAACCACTTGCCCAGTTGAGGCTAAAATAGCTTCTTGTCCTATCGCCTCGCCAGACTCCTTATTGAAAAACTCGCGACCACGTTCGTAAACACCGTACTTTTGATTCATCGGCAGTTCAGCGTCGATATAAATGACATCACCCACAATATGATGACGCGATGGACTTTCACCTGCCAATACCATAGGTTGCTCGGCAAGCCAGTCGGTTGCGACAACGCGATTCTGCACTAAATACTGTTCAATCAAGGCCAAGTCGACGGCAGGAATGGCATTGCTCTTAGCAATGATCCGTCCTTCAGGGCTCTTCTTTACATGGGGTTTAGCAGTATCGAGTATGTCGCCGTTGCGCACGAGTCGAGGCTGACCATCAACAAACACTAGGGTGAGTTGATCGCCAGGGTAAATAAGATGGGGATTGGCAATCTGCGGGTTTACATCCCAAAGACGTGGCCATTTCCATGGATCATTTAGAAACGCTGCGGAGATATCCCAAAGAGTATCGCCCTTTTTCACTACATATGACTCAGGATGCCCCGCTTTCAGCGTAAGGGTATCGGCGGCAACAAACGTGCAATTGAATGTCATTAACGCGAGTAAAATTAACCGTTTCATGGGTATTTCCATGTTGTTTGGCTCTTAGTTTGAGCTTTTACTGTTATTGATAGGCACTAAAGATTAAAATTAACCCATTAGCATCAGTCAGTATAACTAACTGGCAGAGATTTGACAGACTTGTTAAGAGTTTATGTATGACACTATTAAAAGTATTACAATTCCCTGACGAAAGATTGCGGACACAAGCGACCCCAATCACAGAGTTTAATGCCGAGCTGCAGACTCAAATTGATGATATGTTCGAAACCATGTATCAAGAGAAAGGTATCGGTCTGGCCGCAACCCAAGTGGATTACCATAAACAACTTATTGTCATGGACTTACAAGATGAAGTCGAACGACCTAAAGTGTTTATTAATCCCAAAATTATCGCCAGCAGCGGCGACTTCTGCAATGAAGAAGGCTGCCTGTCGGTGCCGGGCATTTATGCCAAAGTCGATCGCGCCGAATTTGTTACAGTAAAAGCCTTAGACAGGCACGGCAACGAATTTATTGTTGAGGCCGATGAGCTTTTTGCTATCTGTATTCAACACGAAATGGATCACCTCAAAGGCAAATTGTTTGTCGATTATCTGTCGCCGCTAAAACGTCAGCGGATCAAACAAAAACTTGAAAAAGCGGCCCGATTGGACGCCAAATAAGCATAGGATCAGATTTGAAACCACTCAACATCATCTTTGCCGGAACACCGGATTTTGCCGCTCGCCACTTACAAGCACTGCTTAACTCACACCACAATGTGATTGGCGTTTACACTCAGCCCGATAGACCCGCTGGCCGCGGCAAGAAACTGACCGCCAGCCCAGTAAAAGAACTCGCCGTCGCCAACAATATTCCTGTTTATCAACCGGGTTCATTACGTAAAGAACCCGCGCAACAAGAACTTGCCGCGCTGAATGCCGATATTATGGTGGTAGTTGCCTACGGTCTGATCTTGCCAAAAGTCGTATTAGATACACCACGTTTAGGTTGTATTAACGTTCACGGTTCTATCTTGCCACGCTGGCGCGGTGCCGCACCAATCCAACGCGCACTTTGGGCTGGCGACAAAGAAACTGGCGTGACAGTTATGCAGATGGATGTGGGTTTAGATACCGGCGATATGCTACTGAAAACCACTCTGCAGATTGAAGATAGCGACACCTCAGCCAGCCTTTACGAGAAATTGGCTGAACAAGGTCCTGTTGCCCTATTGCAAGCCCTAGAAGGTCTAGCAAACGGCACCTTAGCCGCTGAAAAACAAGATGAAGCCCTAGCGAACTACGCAGAAAAACTCAGTAAAGAAGAAGCCAGACTCGATTGGAATAAATCTGCCAAGCAACTCTGGCAAGAAGTCCGAGCCTTTAATCCTTGGCCTGTGAGTTACTTTGAGCACCAAGGCAATACTATTAAAGTGTGGCAGACCCAAGTCAGCGAAACCACCAGCACAGCCGCTCCGGGCACTATTATCAGCGCCAGCAAAAAAGGCATAGAAGTCGCCACTGCCGACGGCGTATTGACCCTGCTGAGTATGCAGCTGCCAGGGAAAAAGCCGCTCAATGTTGCCGATATTCTCAATGCTCGAGGTGAATGGTTTAGTCCGAATACTCGCTTCGCCAACGAGGCACATTAGTATGAACTTGCGCGCGCTGGCTGCGAAAGCCATCTTCGAAGTATTAGAAAAAGGCGTGTCACTCTCAGTGGCATTGCCCGATCAACAAAAGCACCTTGCCAGCGGCAAAGATAAAGCCCTACTCGCCGAACTCTGTTACGGCGTGATGCGCACTCTGCCGCAAATAGAGAAACGCATCAGTGAATGCTTAGCGAAACCACTCAAAGGTAAGCAAAGGATTATTCACCAGCTGCTGATCATAGGTTGCTATCAACTTTACTTCACTCGTATTCCAAGCCACGCCGCGATTTCAGAAACCGCCGAAGCCTGTCGCCAGTTAAAGTTTGAAGGCATGGTTAAGGTCGTTAACGGTGTACTGCGCAACATTCAGCGCCAGCTTTCGCCGCTCAGCACTGAGTCAGATACCTTAAGCTACAACACACCCGCTTGGTTGATTAAGCGCTTAAAAGAAGCCTATCCCGAGCAGTGGCAAGACATCATTCAACAAAGCCATGAACGCCCACCTATGTGGCTGCGTAATAATCGCTTATCCCAAAGCCGTACCGAATACCTCGCCGCTTTAGCCGACCTCGAAATTGAAGCGAGTGAAGGCTGCAGTGCAGATGCCATTCTTTTAGCGCATCCAAAGGATGTTGCCACACTGCCACGCTTCCATGAAGGTGCAGCCTCAGTGCAAGATGGCGCGGCGCAGTGGGCGGCGACATTACTGGCACCACAAGCGAATGAATTAATCCTCGATGCCTGCGCTGCGCCCGGTGGTAAAAGCTGTCATCTACTCGAACTTGAGCCAAGCATTAAACTGGTTGCCGTCGACTTTGATGCTAATCGTCTCGAGCGGGTGCAACAGAACCTTGACCGCTTGTCATTAAAAGCGGAGCTTATCCATGGCGATGCGGCCAATATTGACTCATGGTGGCAAGGTGGACAATTTGATCGTATCTTACTGGACGCGCCATGCTCGGCCACGGGAGTGATCCGCCGCCATCCCGATATCAAATGGTTACGTAAAAACCATGACATCGAAGAGCTGGCTGAACTACAACAGCAAATTCTCGATCATTGCTGGAAGTGGCTCAAACCCGGTGGCACGCTACTTTATGCTACTTGCTCGATTTTACCGCAGGAAAACCGCGACCAGATCAGTGCATTTTTGGCCAGAACCACAGATGCTAAGCTAGACACACTCTCCCAGCAACATTCGCCACAGGATATAGGTTGGCAAATCACGCCAGGACAAGACAATATGGATGGGTTCTATTACGCCCGTTTATTAAAAGCGACCGATTAGGAAGTAAGCAAGGCCATGAAAATTATCATATTAGGTGCGGGTCAAGTCGGGGGAACCTTGGCCGAGAACTTGGTCGGTGAGAATAATGACATCACTATTGTAGATAGTGACAAATCCCGACTACGCGCCCTGCAAGATAAATATGACCTTCGCGTTGTGGCGGGCCATGCAGCCCATCCAGACGTACTTAGAGAAGCAGGCGCAGAAGATGCCGACATGCTGATCGCGGTAACCAATAGCGATGAATGCAACATGGCTGCCTGCCAAATTGCTTACACCCTCTTCGGCACACCAACAAAAATTGCCCGTATTCGCTCAGAACCTTATCTGGCGATGCGCGATAAACTTTTTATCGACAGTGAAACCAAAAATAGCGACGGTCGCCCCCGTGGTGGCTTCGTGATCGATGAATTAATCGCCCCTGAACAGTTAGTGACCGCTTACATTCAGCGACTTGTTGAATATCCCGGCGCGCTACAAGTACTCGAATTTGCCGAAGGACGGCTAAGTCTAGTGGCCGTTCGTGCCTATTATGGTGGTCCACTGGTAGGTAATGCGTTAGCGGCACTGCGCGAACACATGCCAAATATTGATACCCGGGTTGCGGCAATTTTCCGCCAAGGCCGCCCTATCATGCCTCGCGGTACCACGATTATCGAAGCCGATGATGAAGTATTCTTCGTCGCCGACAGTCGCCATATTCGCGCTGTGATGAGCGAAATGCAGAAGCTCGATAACTCCTACCGCAACATTATGATCGCCGGTGGCGGTAACATAGGCTTAGGTTTAGCCAAACGCCTTGAGCGTACCCACTCAGTTAAACTGATTGAGCACAAGTATGAGCGCGCTGAAGCCCTATCGGAGCAACTGGAAAATACTACCGTGTTCTGCGGTGACGCTTCGGATCAAGAATTACTGCTCGAAGAACACATAGATCAAACCGACGTATTTATTGCGGTGACCAATGACGACGAAGCCAACATTATGTCAGCATTACTGGCAAAACGTATGGGCGCAAAAAAGGTCATGGTGCTGATCCAGCGCGAAGCCTATGTCGATATCGTCCAAGAAGCTAACATCGATATTGCTATCTCACCCCAACAAGCCACCATTTCGGCACTGTTAACCCATATCCGTCAGGGTGATATCTGTAACGTTTACTCCCTACGTCGCGGCGCCGCCGAGGCAATTGAAGCGATTGCCCACGGGGATGCCAGCACGTCTAAAGTGGTTGGCAAAGCCATTGGCGATATTAAGTTGCCACCGGGAACCACCATTGGTGCTATTGTCCGCAACGACGAAGTATTAATGGCTCACGACAAAACCGTGATAGAACAAGGGGATCACGTGATCTTATTCCTAGTGAATAAAAAGTTTGTCGGCGAAGTCGAGAAGCTTTTCCAACCAAGTGCTTTCTTCTTCTAAGAACCTAAGTAAGCCAACTTATGCTGAACTTTAGACCACTATTGTTTATTTTAGGGCTGTTTTTGTCCATGCTGACAGCCTTCATGTTGATCCCACTGCTCCTCGCCGTGTTTAATGCCGAGGAAACCGTGGGCTCTTTCATGCTGTCGGCGTTAGTGACAGGCATTAGTGCCAGCTTGTGTTTACACAATGGCCAGAGTAAAACCATTAACCTCAATATCCGCGATATGTTCCTGTTGACCAGCTTGACGTGGTTGATCGTGAGCCTGTTTGCGGCCATGCCCTTTACCCTGTATCACGGGATTGGCTATACCGACGCCTTCTTTGAGACTATGTCCGGCATCACGACCACAGGTTCTACCGTGCTCTCGGGGTTGGATACCATGGATCACAGCATTTTAATCTGGCGCTCTTTATTGCAGTGGCTTGGTGGGATTGGCTTTATTGTGATGGCGGTGGCCATTCTGCCCTTCTTGAACGTCGGTGGTATGCGGCTGTTCCGCACTGAATCGTCCGATTGGAGCGATAAAGCCGTACCACGCACCCAGAGCATGGCTAAGTACTTATTCTTTATTTATATTTTGCTGACTGTTGCCTGCTGCGTTGCCTATCATCTGGCGGGAATGACTTGGTTTCAAGCCATCAACCATGCCATGACCACCCTATCGACCGGCGGCTACTCAACATCTGATAGCTCAATGGCCGCGTTCTCCCACTCGGCTCACTGGGTTGGCGTGTTCTTTATGGCGGCGGGTGGTTTACCGCTACTTATGTTTGTGCACACCATACAGCAAAGGGATGTGCGCATTTGGAACGATGCTCAGGTCAAAGGCTTCTTGTTTTTCCTGACCTTCGTGTCTTGTTCTATTGGCTTTTGGCTGTGGCAAACCCGCGATATTGAACTCCTCGATGCACTGCGTTTATCCAGCTTTAACGTGGTTTCTGTGGTGACCACTACAGGTTATGGCTTAACGGATTACGGTGCTTGGGGCGCCTTTGCCAACATCGCCTTTATGTTCTTAATGTTTGTCGGTAGCTGCTCTGGCTCAACCTCGGGCGGGATTAAAATCTTCCGCTTTCAAATCGCTGGCGCCATTATGCGCGAGCAATTGAAACAGCAATGTCATCCAAACGGTATCTTTAGGGAACGCTACAACAATCGCATCATCAGTGAAGATATCGTGCGCTCGCTGATCACTTTCGTGCTGTTGTTTGTAATGGTGATTGTAGGCTTGTCGGTAATTTTAGTGCTCACAGGGCTCGACCCTATGACCAGTTTTACTGGCGCTATCACGGCGGTCACCAACGTAGGCCCAGGTTTAGGCCCAATTATTGGCCCTGCGGGTAACTTTTCAACTCTGCCCGACGTAGCAAAATGGGCCTTGTCACTCGGTATGCTCCTCGGCCGTTTAGAGATTCTGACCGTAGCAGTGTTATTCCACCCGAGTTTCTGGAAGTATTAATTCTGTAGAGCTTGGATACTAAAAAGGCGCTTAACTTGTTAAGCGCCTTTTCTATTAAGCCTGACCCGTCCTAAATAGCGGTAACGTCGACTAATTCAAGCAGATGATCGGCATAGACCTTTACATCTGCCCAGTCGGTGTAGTCGATAACCGACTTAGGATCGGTTGGGCCTTTGGTCATCTTCATAATCAACTGGATCATCCATCTGTCGTACCAAGGCCATGAAGGATAATCCACTTTCCCCGCAATAATTTTAAGATCGGCTGGCGTCCACGGCGATAAGGCGATGAACTTTTGCAGATATTTATTATTCTCAGGAATACGTTTTTCTGGATTTCTCGCTACCACGTTGACGCAGAAGAAACTGTTTGGCAATGCACCCAAAGCCTCTGCATGCTGCTCGATAAACTTGAACACACTCTTATCATAGGTGCCATAGAGTACGCAGGCACCTAAGGCGACGACCTCGTAATCGGGCCAATTGATACAAGTCACGGCAGCACTATTGATATCAACGAGATCGACCTTAGCGCCACGAAAGGTTAATTGGTCGGCAATTGCATTGGCAATCTTGGCTGTGTGGCCACCACGGGTAAAATAAAGTACGAGAACGCGTGTCATAGGGAATTACCGATCCACTGAGTTAATGTCACCATTGTGGCAAGATTACGTTAAATAAACCTCTGATAGGATCACAAATCAGCCGTATCTCATATTCTGAGATGCAAAAATTGAGATCTGCATGGCTGAGCAGTATGATTGCGTAAACACAGGTGTTCAATTAGAATTATCTAATCAAAAGCGATGAAGTGAGTGACCTTATGCAAAATGACATAGATGTAGCTGCAATGGTAACTAATGCGGAAAGTGCGGCTAAATGGCTTAAGGCCATAGCGAACCCTTATCGCCTAATGATTTTATGCCTATTACTAGACAAAGAGTTGAGCGTAACTGAACTCAATGCCACTGTGCCATTAAGCCAGTCGGCACTATCCCAGCATTTAGCCGTATTACGCGCTGAAGATCTGGTGGATACCCGTAAGAGCTCGCAAATTGTTTACTACAAGCTCAAGAACGAACAAGTCACCCAAGTGATTTCGATTCTGCATAGCCGCTACTGCGCAGTGTAACACGGTAAAGCTAGCTTAAATTTAAGCCCTAATCGCTTGCAAGTGATTAGGGCTTAATGGTTTTTAGTGCTGGCTAAAGCGGTTACCGAAGGCGTCGACTTTTTCCCAATCGGTAAACTCAAAGGTGCCTGTGATATCGGTTGGCCCTTTAGTCATCCACATGATGAAACGTATCATAGTGCGATCGAAGAAACCGTATTTAGGATAATCAATCTTGCCCGCAAACACTTCTAACTGCTGAGGTTGCCACAGTGAAAGCTGCAGAAACTTTTGCATATAAGGATTGGTTTCAGGCGTATTCTTTAAGGGTTTGCGCGCCACGACATTAACGGTAAAAAAGCCATTAATCTTAGTATCGAGCACCGCATGGTGGCGGTTCACAAACTGGTAAAGTTCAGGTCTATGCTTACCATAACGAATACTGGCGCCGATCAGCACTTTATCAAAATCAGCTAAGCTCAACGCATCAGCCTGCTCTAATGTGACCAGCGAAACCTGCTCTCCCGCCTGCTCAGCAATCGTCTTCATTTTTTGGCAAATTGCCAATGTTTGGCCATCAATCGTCGAATAGATTATTAACGTCTGCATGATTAATTCTTCCAAAAAGTTGGCGTAAACAAAATCAGTAAGGTAAATACTTCGAGGCGACCAAACAGCATAGCCGCGACCAATACCCATTTGGCGCCATCGCCAATACTGGCGTAGTTACTGGCTACCGCGCCTAAGCCTGGGCCTAGGTTGTTTAAGCAAGCTGCGGTGGCACTAAAGGCAGTAATATCATCTAATCCCATCGCCATGAGTGCAAGCATACAGATCACAAACACCAGCGCATAGGCAGAGAAGAATCCCCACACGGCATCGACAACGCGATCGGGCAAGGCTTTAGAACCGATACGGATAGAGAACATCGCCTTAGGATGAACCAGTCGCTTTAATTCGCGCGAGCCCTGTAACAGCAGCAAAATGACCCGAATCACCTTAATCCCACCCGCAGTTGAGCCACCACAGCCACCGATAAAGCTCGAAAATATCAATAGAATAGGTAAAAACAGCGGCCACATGTGGAAGCTTTCAGTACCAAACCCTGCGGTAGTGGCCACGGAAACCGCCTGAAATAAGGCATGGTCTAAGGTTTCTTCCGGCGAATCATAAATGCCCGAATGATAAAGCGTGAGGAAACAAATCGCGGTAAGAATGAGTTGAATCGCCACCAGCATCTTAAATTCGGCATCTTTAAAATACACTCTAACGTTAATTCCTCGCCGCGAAAATGCCGCAAAATGCACGCTAAAGTTAACTGCAGAAACGATTAAAAAGAATACACAAATAAGGTTAATCACTGAACTATCGAAATACCCCATGCTAGCATCATGGGTCGAAAAACCGCCAATAGCGATAGTTGAAAATGAATGGCAAACCGCATCGAACACACTCATGCCCGCCAGCCAATAAGCGGTTGCACAGGAAATAGTTAACAGTAAATAGATATACCACAGTGCCTTAGCGGTTTCGGCGATCCGCGGGGTCATCTTACTGTCTTTCACTGGGCCCGGAATTTCAGCGCGATAGAGCTGCATTCCCCCGACGCCAAGCACAGGTAAAATCGCCACGGCGAGCACAATAATCCCCATACCGCCGAGCCATTGCAGCATATGACGATAAAACAGAATGGCTTTAGGTAAGAAGTCGAGCCCGACAATCACTGTGGCTCCGGTGGTGGTTAACGCAGAGAAAGATTCGAAGAAACTATCGGTCCAGCTGAGGTCGGGTTGACTCGAGAAGATAAACGGTAAAGCACCGATAGAACCCAGTACGGTCCAGAACAGGACCACAATCAAGAAACCCTCTCGGGTACGCAATTCTTCTTTACAGTGGCGATTGGGATACCAGAGCCAGAAACCAATAAATAGGCTGACAAAAAATGCCTGCATAAACGCCGTGCCGCCGCCATCGTTATACCAAACAGCGATCAGTGCTGGTGGCAGCATAGTGATTGAAAATAAACCAATCAGCAGGCCTATGATTCGTATTATGGTTTTATATTGCATTAAGCGAGTTCAATCATTCCATTGGCTGCAAAGGTATTTTCAGCATTTGGGCTATTTTGGCATAATTTACGCAGGCATCACAGCTCAAACTCAGGTCTCAAACTTCCCTGACTGAGCGTCGCCAGCGACTCACACAGTAATGCCTGTTGCTGCCTCCCTATCTCGAACACAATATCGACCGCTTCAGCAAATTGCTTATCGATAATCACGGCATCGACTTGCTGTAATAGATGTTCCACATCGCGCAGCTGCGCATAATCACAATGCAACTTGGCAGGATAACGTAACTGTTTTAGTCGCGTTGGCAATTGAACCAAACCTTGCCTTAAGCCCGACGTATAAGCCCGAACCAGTCCACCTACGCCTAGCTTAGTTCCGCCATAAAAACGCACCACAACAGCACCCACTTCGCCGATATTTGCCCCTTGCAACACAGCTAACATAGGGCGACCAGCACTACCGGCGGGTTCACCGTCATCACTCGAACCAATCAAGACGCTATCATCCGGTGCGCCAGCCACAAAAGCTGAGCAATAATGGCTGGCGCCGGGATAGTCACGCTTTATGTCAGTGAGTACTAACTTAAATTTATCAAAGCTATCGCAATGAAACAGAAAAGAGATAAAGCGGCTATGCCTTATCTCTTCTTCAATCACGATATCTTCACAGGGAACGCTATAACTTTCGAGCACACATCCGCCCTAATCTTTACCCTATATCAATCAGCCAAGCCGAGTTCACGGGTCATGTTCTCATTTCTATCTTGATGCACTATGACGTTATCTTCGATACGAATACCGCCAAAAGGTCTTAACTCATCCACCGTTTGCCAATTGATCTGTTGGCCACGACTATCTTGTTTAAGCTCATTAAGCAGAGTATCGATAATGTATAACCCAGGTTCCATGGTCAGCACTTGGTTTGGCGCTAAAATGCGGGTGCAGCGTAGGAATGGATGAGCCTCTGGCGCCGCAATATGAGTTCCGCGTTCATCGTGGGAGAAGCCGCCAACATCATGCACTTGTAGGCCTAACATGTGACCTAAGCCATGGGGGAAGAAAGCACTGGTTATGCCTTGATCGACCAAACCTTGGGTATCACCTGTGGCTAAATCAAAATCCAATAGCATTTGTGCGACTTTAGCGTGGGTGGCCAAGTGTAAATCGGGATAACGCACGCCCGGACGCATCATGTCGATAAGCTCTAGCTGTGCCTTGTTCATCGCAGTGATCAATTCATCGAAACGATTCTTCTCGAATGCGTAGGTTCTGGTGATATCAGAGGCATAGCCAAAGTAACTCGCGCCGGCATCGATAAGAAATGACAAACGTTTCGCAGGGCTTTGGTGTTCAAGTGCGGTGTAATGCAAAATCGCCGCATTTTGGTTAAGGGCGATAATATTGCCATAGGGCACTTCATTCTCGCTCTGGCCTACGGCAGATAAATAGCGCTGCTGGATTTCGAACTCGCTCGCACCATTATAAAAGGCATTTTTAGCCGCCAAATGTCCCTGCACCGCAATTTGATTCGCGCGGCGCATACATTCCAACTCATATTCGGTTTTAGTGGTTCTGTGGTAATGCAGATAACTCATCACAGCATCGGGATTACGACTGGTAAAACCCAGCACTTCGGCCACATCTAAATGCTCACCTAAATAGGCCCAATTGGCGATATCTGTCGGTAAAAACTCAGCGACCTTATCAGCCTTGGTCAGCAGCTTAATATCGAAATACTCAGTCCAAAACATATCAGGCACATCAGACACTTTGTGCCAAAAATCCACAGGACGATAAAAAATCAGTTGCGGCTTATCACGGCCGTTAACCACTAACCAGCAATTCGGATTATCCAACACAGGCAACCATGCCTTGAAGTGCGGGTTTGCCTTAAAGGGATAATTGATATCATCCAAAAACATCCGATGCGGCTGACCCGAATGGATCACTAAACCAGACAAGGCTTCTCGAGACAAAATCTCTGCGACTCGACGGTTTAACTCGGCAATATGGGCACGATAGTGATGAGCCAACTGATCCATTTGTCATCTCCTGCAATGAATAAAAGTTAATAATATGAGCCGAATTTGCTCACATATTCTTAATCTGATCATGAACAACAGATTCAATCAAAACACTAAACTGTCACTCAATCTAAAATACATGGCCGCGGAACAAAGAACATTAAAGCGATAACATCATGATTATCTTTAAGAGTTATGTTCAACCCTAGCATGGCTGCAGCGTTTAAACGTCTAAGGTAAACAGCCACAAAGACCTATTTATCCGCAAAGTGATTTAACGCATTCTAGGTGTTCTACACTCTGTGCAGTGTATCACAAAGGTGAAAAATCACTCTAGCCGACAAGAAATTAAACAGTCGTTTAAATTGGGTGTTGTAATTTATCGAATTTCGAAGCACACTGGCACACAACTGGTCAAATGATGGCCGAAGCTGCTGTGAGATAGAGAGTCGTACTAGCACCAACACATAATGGTGGGTATCACTTTTAAGCCAAAAGGAAGCAAGCAATGATCTACCAAAGTCCTACAATTCAGGTTGAGTTACTCGAGGATAATATTGCCAAGCTGTGCTTTAACGCACCCGGTTCGGTGAACAAATTCGACAGAGAAACCCTCGCCTCGCTCGATGCGGCATTAGACAGCATCAAGCAAGATTCCAATATCAAAGCGTTAGTGCTGACCTCAAGTAAAGATACCTTTATTGTAGGCGCCGACATTACCGAATTTTTAGGCCTGTTCGCACAAGATGACGCCGTATTGCTCTCTTGGGTTGAACAAGCCAACGCAGTCTTCAACAAACTTGAAGACTTGCCTTTCCCAACCGCATCAGCAATCAAAGGCTTTGCCTTAGGTGGCGGCTGTGAAACCATTCTGGCAACCGATTTCCGTATCGCAGACACCACAGCCAAAATCGGTTTACCTGAAACTAAACTCGGCATCATCCCAGGTTTTGGCGGCACAGTTCGTCTGCCACGTGTGATTGGTGCAGATAACGCACTTGAGTGGATCACGACCGGTAAAGACCAACGCGCTGAAGATGCACTGAAAGTCGGCGCTGTTGATGCAGTGGTTGCACCACAAGCGTTAGAAGCTGCTGCGATTCAAATGCTGAAAGATGCTGTTGCTGAAAAGCTGGATTGGCAAGCACGTCGTAACCGTAAACTGTCTGCGCTAACACTGCCAAAACTTGAAGCTATGATGTCATTCACCACAGCCAAAGGTATGGTGTTTGCGGTTGCGGGTAAACACTACCCTGCACCAATGGCTGCTGTAAGCGTGATTGAGCAAGCATCGACTAAAGGTCGTGCTGAAGCATTACAAATCGAACATCAAGCCTTTATCAAGCTGGCTAAAACTGACGTAGCTAAAGCACTTATCGGTATTTTCCTTAATGATCAATTTGTTAAAGGTAAAGCGAAGAAAGCCGGCAAGTTAGCGAAAGAAGTCAACAACGCGGCCGTATTAGGCGCAGGCATTATGGGCGGCGGCATCGCTTACCAAAGCGCCAGCAAAGGCACACCGATTGTCATGAAAGACATTGCCCAGCCAGCATTAGATTTGGGTCTCAATGAAGCCGCTAAACTGCTGTCTGCCCAAGTCGCCCGTGGCCGTTCAACGCCAGAAAAAATGGCCAAAGTACTGAACAACATCACGCCTTCATTAGATTATGCCGCGATTAAACACAGTGATGTTGTCGTTGAAGCTGTTGTTGAACATCCAAAAATCAAAGCACAGGTTTTAGCCGAAGTTGAAGGCTATGTGAGTGAAGATGCAATTATCGCCTCAAACACCTCAACAATTTCAATCAACTTGCTCGCTAAGAGCATGAAGAAACCTGAACGTTTCTGCGGTATGCATTTCTTCAACCCAGTGCACAAAATGCCGTTGGTCGAAGTTATCCGTGGCGAGCATAGCTCTGAAGAAACCATCGCCTCTGTTGTGGCTTATGCCAGCAAAATGGGCAAGACCCCAATCGTTGTTAATGATTGCCCAGGCTTCTTCGTTAACCGTGTACTCTTCCCTTACTTTGCAGGTTTTAACGGCTTACTTGCCGAAGGTGGCGACTTTGCTGCAATCGACAAAGTGATGGAAAAACAGTTCGGTTGGCCAATGGGTCCAGCTTACCTGCTCGACGTAGTCGGTTTAGACACAGGTCATCACGCCCAAGCTGTTATGGCTGAAGGTTTCCCTGATCGCATGGGTAAATCAGGCACTGACGCGATTGATGTGATGTTTGAGAGCAAACGTCTTGGCCAGAAAAATGGTAAAGGTTTCTATGTCTATTCAGTCGATAGCCGTGGCAAGCCGAAGAAAGATGTCGATCCAACAAGCTACGGTCTATTGAAAGATGCCTTTGGCGAGTTAAAAGCCTTCGAAGCCGATGACATTATTGCCCGTACTATGATCCCTATGATCATCGAAACCGTGCGCTGTTTAGAAGAAGGTATTGTCGCATCGCCTGCCGAAGCGGATATGGGCCTAGTTTATGGCTTAGGATTCCCGCCATTCAGAGGCGGCGTGTTCCGTTACTTGGATACCATGGGTGTCGCAAATTTTGTGGCCTTAGCAGACAAATACGCTCACTTGGGCGGTCTGTATCAAGTCACAGATGCGATGCGCACATTAGCAGCCAATAACGGTAGCTACTACCAAGCCTAATTAGCGGGAAAGGAATTTAATCATGAAACAAGCTGTTATCGTAGACTGCATCCGTACTCCGATGGGCCGCTCAAAGGCTGGCGTATTTCGTAATGTGCGTGCAGAAACTCTGTCTGCTGAACTAATGAAAGGTCTGTTGCTGCGTAACCCACAACTCGACCCAAACCTGATTGAAGACGTGATTTGGGGTTGTGTGCAACAAACCCTAGAGCAAGGCTTCAACATCGCCCGTAACGCTTCGCTATTAGCGGGTATTCCAAAGACCGCTGGCGCTGTGACGGTTAACCGCCTATGTGGTTCATCAATGGATGCTATCCATCAAGCTGCACGTGCGATTATGACTGGCATGGGCGACACCTTTATTATTGGTGGCGTAGAACACATGGGCCATGTGCCAATGAGCCATGGTGTCGACTTCCACCCAGGTCTTGCTAACAACGTGGCAAAAGCCTCTGGCATGATGGGTTTAACGGCTGAAATGCTGGGTAAACTGCACGGTATTACCCGTGAACAGCAAGATGCGTTTGCGGTACGTTCACACCAACGTGCTTATGCAGCGACGATTGAAGGCCGCTTTGCCAAAGAAATCTATGGCATTGAAGGTCACGATGCTAACGGTGCCTTAATTAAAGTCCTGCAAGACGAAGTGATCCGCCCAGAAACCACAATGGAATCTTTGGCTGCACTGCGCCCCGTATTTGATCCAGTAAATGGTACTGTAACTGCTGGTACTTCTTCTGCACTGTCTGATGGCGCCTCAGCCATGTTGATCATGGAAGAATCTAAAGCGCGCGCACTTGGCTTGCCGATTCGTGCACGTATTCGCTCTATGGCGGTTGCAGGTTGTGACGCGGCTATCATGGGTTACGGCCCAGTGCCTGCCACGCAAAAAGCTCTAGCTCGAGCTGGTATTACCGTTGCCGATTTAGATGTGATTGAACTTAACGAAGCGTTTGCTGCTCAGTCTTTACCTTGTGTGAAAGATTTAGGTTTAGCAGATGTGGTTGATGACAAAATCAACCTCAACGGCGGCGCAATTGCACTAGGTCACCCACTGGGTTGTTCAGGCGCTCGTATCTCTACGACGCTGATCAACTTAATGGAAGACAAAGACGCGACCTTAGGGTTAGCGACCATGTGTATTGGTTTAGGCCAAGGTATCGCCACTGTATTCGAACGCGTTTAATTCGTTACTCGAATAATTTCAAAGCCGGAACTTGTTCCGGCTTTTTTATGCCAAATTTTCTGCCAGCGTAAATATTAATATTTCTCATTTCTTCTGCTGTTCATTTGAAAATCAGTCCGTTATCAACTTAACTACAAGGGCATCACTGGCTATTGTGGACAACAACAGGCAAGCAATCATCAGCCAAATCTAGGCAGTGTAGTGCAAGGATGCAATTCGTTGTTTTACAAGAGGAATGCCTGATGCTACAAACGGAACAGACCCTTTTCGAACAAATGCGGATCACTGAGCTGGAGATCGAGTCTCGTAAGGCGCTCTTCTCTTTTACTGGGGCAGACGTAAAGGCCCTACAATCCTTTAAGCCCATCATTGAAGAAAACATAGATAAAATCGTCGATGACTTTTATGGCTTACAAACCAGCGTGTCAGAAATTGCGCTGCTGATCGGAGACTCAGACACCCTTGCCCGCTTACGTACCGCACAGAGAAGATATGTGCTCGATTTATTTAATGGTGTTTATGATCTTGAGTACGTAAACAATCGCCTGCGGATTGGGTTGGTCCATAAACGCATTGGTGTTGAGCCTAAGCTTTACCTATCTGCGGTACACACGCTAAAAGAGCTTATCTACGCCGTGATCAACTGTTCAGTGCAAGATACACTTCAAGGCGAATGTATCCGTGTCGCGATTGATAAACTGGTGCTGTTTGATGTCACGTTAGTATTCGATACTTATATTCGCAGCTTAGTATCCGAGATTGAGAACGCTAAGGATAAAGCCGAAAAATATGCCCAAAGCATGGAAAGCAAAGTCAAAGAGCGGACACAGCAGTTAGAAGAACTATCGCAAACCGATCCCTTAACAGGCCTGCTCAACGTTAGGCATTTACAAGAAACGGCAACGCGCATACTCAGGGCCGCCCAAAGGCGTGCCGAACCCGTCAGCGTAATCTACTTAGACGTAGATGATTTTAAGTCATTCAACGACACCCAAGGCCATAGATCTGGGGATGAAGTACTGCGCGCTGTAGCAAAAGCGATTAAAGAAATCACTCGGGCCGAGGATCATTGCTTTCGATATGGTGGAGATGAGTTCTGTATCATTATGCCTAACTGCCGTGAAGAACAAGCTCGGGATAATGTCATCACTCGATTCAATCAAAAAATAAAACTCAGTTTAAACAATATTTCCTTAAGCTTTGGCATTATTGATACTGGACCCTACGAATATGAAGAAGCCAATAGCTTAATTCATAAAGCCGATCAGCGAATGTATAGCTACAAACGTGCATCCAAACAGCAGCAACAAACTATGGCGGCAGCAAATGATTTAGTACCTGAGAATAGTACCGCAGATGTCCATTCAATCTCTCAATCTCAAAGCGTTGATAAAGCCGTCGAGTAATTTTTAAACCCATTCGTCATCATGTTCCACGTGGAACATTAAATATCTAACATTCGTATTGATAGAACATCTCAATGAAACCAGATCACAAATTGAAACCGCCAACTTGGTTTATCATGGGGGCTAGAGTAACATTAGCTAATTCTGCTTAACCGTTCAGTAGAGGTAATATGAACGACGCTTTCTCAACCGCGCAGCATAGACTCGATGCTCTTGGTTTACGCTGCCCAGAGCCTGTAATGATGGTGCGTAAAACCGTAAGACAAATGGCTACCGGCGAGACACTGCTGATCATTGCCGATGATCCTGCTACGACGCGCGATATTCCAAGCTTTTGTGAATTTATGGATCACACCTTAATTGCCAGTGAAACCACACAAACGCCATATCAATATTTGATCAAAAAAGGACTTTAAGTCGTATTCGTTAACGACTTAATCATGAACAAAGGATGTGAGAAACTATGCCAAAACTGCTGGCGATTGCCTATAAAACTGTAAAGCGCGGCCCAATGAATGAAGTTCTCTGTGCCAATGTCACCCAACTCAGTGGCGTAGAGAAAGATGTGTTTGGTCGTCCAGGCAAACGCCAAGTCACTGTGCTTTCTAAAATTCAGTGGCAACAGGCCTGCCATAGTATCGAGGCAGATTTACCATGGACGACTCGCAGAGCAAATCTGCTGGTTGATGATCTCGTATTTAGTAGTGCCGATGTTGGTAAACATTTACAGATCGGCGAGTTGCGACTTGAAATAACGGGTGAAACCGATCCCTGTAAAAAGATGGAAATAGCGCATATCGGTTTAGAGGCCGCGCTCAGGCCAGATTGGCGAGGTGGTGTAACCTGCCGAGTATTGAATGATGCCATGATCCACTTAGGCGATGAGATCACTCTGGTGAATCCAAGCTAATTTTATTCCCAGCGAGTCAGCCACTCTTACTCTTAGTTAAATCTCCATACTCCTCAGTAAATAGAACCAATTGACTTGGTTCTATTTCTGCTATGCCCGCTTTCTTATCTATATCGCCGTTACTTTTCCATTCCCTCGGTCATCAATTGAAACAGTATTTACGTGTTCCTTCTTCCCTATTTATGCGATAACTAGACTAAGTATTAACAAAAGTTCATCTTAAAATTAATACAACTCAAGCAGTCCATAAGAACGATAACAGGAAGTGACATGTTGAAATCTAAACTTACCCCGCTTTATATCGCCCTCGCTCTAGGGATGAATACCCTCGCCGTTAACGCAGCAGAAACTAAGGAGGCCGAATGGAATGTTAACGCTCCAGCGAATGCCCCCTTAGAGCAAGTCAAAATTGACGTTAATGAAGGCACTTGGATGAACCTTAGTGTCAGTCCAGATGGCAAGCATATCGTCTTCGACTTACTCGGCGACATTTATCAAATCCCAGTATCAGGCGGTGAAGCTAAGCCATTAGCCCAAGGTATTGCTTGGCAGATGCAGCCCGTCTATAGCCCAGATGGCAAACACATCGCATTTACCTCGGATGGCGATGGTGGCGATAACATTTGGATCATGGATGCCGATGGCAGCAATCCACGAACTGTCACCCAAGAAACATTCAGGCTGCTAAACAGTCCAGCTTGGAGCCCTGACTCTCAGTATCTTGTTGCACGTAAGCATTTTACCGCCAGCCGCAGTTTAGGTGCGGGTGAAGTGTGGCTATACCACGTAGCGGGCGGCGAAGGCGTCAAACTAACTGAACGCCCAAATGATCAGAAAGATTTAGGCGAACCCGCGTACTCGCCCGATGGCCGTTATATCTACTTTAGCCAAGATGATACGCCAGGCAAAACATTCCACTATTCAAAGGACTCAGTTAACGGTATCTACAAAATCAAACGTTATGATACCCAAACCGGTGACATTGAAATTTTGATTGAAGGTACCGGTGGCGCAATTCGACCAACCCCGAGTCCTGATGGCACTAAGCTCGCCTATATAAAGCGCGATGATTTTAATTCATCACTCTACCTACTCGACCTCAAGTCTGGTGAAACCACTAAACTGTTTGGCGAACTAGACCGTGATATGCAAGAGACTTGGGCGATTCATGGCGTCTATCCAACAATGGCGTGGACTCAAGATAACAAGGATATTTTCTTCTGGGCGAAGGGAAAGATTAACCGCCTGAATGTTGCCAGCAAAACACTCACAGATATCCCCTTTAGCGTAAAAACTGAGTTAGCAGTACAACCCTCAGTACGCTTTAAGCAAGATATAGATAAAGATGTTTTCGATGTCAAAATGCTACGTATGGCGCAGGTCTCTCCCGATGGCAGTAAAGTCGCCTTCGAAGCACTAGGGAAGATTTGGTTAAAATCATTACCCGATGGAAAAATGTCGCGCTTAACTGAACTCAATAATGGGATTGAAGAACTGTATCCACAATGGTCACGCGATGGCAAAAATATTGTTTTCACCACTTGGAATGACCAAGACCAAGGAACAGTGCAAGTCATTAGTGCAAAAGGTGGCAAACCTAAGCAGCTAACATCTGAGCCAGGAAAGTACGTAGAACCCACCTTTTCACCCGATGGTGAACTTGTGGTGTATCGTAAAACCCAAGGCGGTAACCTCACACCAAGAACTTGGTCGCAGGAGCCTGGACTATATAAAGTCGATATCAAAAGCAAACAAAATAAGAAAATCAGTGCCGATGGCTACCAAGCTCAATTTGGTGCCAATGCCGATCGCGTCTTTTTTATGAATAGCAGCGAAGATGAAACGCCACAGTTATCATCTATCAACTTAGATGGCTTCGATAAACGGGTTCATTACAGCAGCAAGCATGCGACTGAATTTAGGGTTTCACCCGATGGTGAGCAACTCGCCTTTGCCGAACGCTTTAAGGTTTGGGTGACGCCTTTTGCTAAACACGGTGAAACAGTTGAGATTGGACCCAATGCCAACAATCTACCCGTAAGCCAATTGAGTGTCCGTGCGGGTGAAAGTATCAGTTGGAACAGTAAAAGCAACCAACTGTATTGGACACTTGGCCCCGAACTTTATCAAGCCAAGGTTGATACTCAATATCTCAATAAAGATGAAAAGGCTCAGCCAAGTATTATCAATTTAGGCTTTACCGAAAAGGCCGATGTTCCACGTGGAACAATCGCCTTCGTCGGTGGCAAAGTGATTACGATGGAAAACGACCAAGTCATCGACAATGGCGTGGTCATAGTCAAAGACAATCATATTGTCGCCGTAGGTGATGCCAATATCGCGATTCCAAAAGATGCACAGATCATCGACATCAAAGGAAAATCGATCATGCCAGGGCTATTCGATGCCCACGCCCATGGACCGCAAGCAGATGATGAAATTGTGCCACAACAGAACTGGGCGCTGTATTCTGGCCTTTCCTTAGGTGTCACCACTATTCACGATCCCTCGAATGACACGACAGAGATTTTTGCCGCTTCCGAACAGCAAAAAGCAGGACACATAGTTGGCCCACGTATTTTCTCGACTGGCACCATATTGTATGGTGCCAATGCGCCTGGCTACACATCGCACATAGACTCACTGGATGATGCCAAGTTTCATCTTGAACGTCTGAAAAAAGTCGGAGCGTTTAGCGTAAAAAGCTACAACCAACCGCGACGCAATCAGCGGCAACAAGTCATCGCTGCCGCTCGTGAACTCGAAATGATGGTCGTGCCAGAAGGTGGCAGTTTGCTGCAACACAATCTCACTATGGTCGCCGATGGCCATACAACGGTTGAGCACTCTCTGCCAGTGGCAGCGATTTATAACGACATCAAACAATTCTGGAGCCAAACTAAAGTCGGTTACACTCCAACCTTAGTGGTCGCCTATGGCGGCATTTCAGGCGAAAACTACTGGTACGACAAAACCGATGTGTGGGCGCATCCACGTCTGTCTATGTATGTCCCCGCCGATATCTTGCAGGCGAGATCCATGCGACGCCCGCATGCACCAGATGGCCACTACAATCATTTCAATGTTGCTAAAGTGGCTAACGAGCTCAATAAGTTAGGGGTCCACCCTAATATTGGCGCCCACGGTCAGCGTGAAGGCTTAGCAGCACATTGGGAAATGTGGATGTTCGCCCAAGGCGGCATGAGCAATATGGAAGTATTGAAAACGGCCACCATTAATCCTGCGACAACCTTTGGTATGGAACAACAGCTAGGCTCGATTAAAGAAGGTAAGCTCGCAGACTTAATCGTTATTGATGGTGATCCATTAGCCGATATTCGCGTTACAGATAAAGTCACTTATACCATGGTCAACGGTAAGCTTTTTAATGCTGAGACGATGAATGAGCTTAATGGGGATAAGGAAAAACGTAAGCCGTTTTTCTTTGAGAAAATCTAAACTCTATCATCAAGGCTAGAATGGGAGATTCGCTTTCCTGTTTTAATTATTTGGATTAACCAGATATCACCAATAAAGATAAAAGCATGTTCCACGTGGAACATGCTTTTTTACATTTTGTGCATATGGACAAGAACTCAAATATTGCTATGAGTACTGTCCTACATCACATCAGCAAGATGAGCGATTACTGATGTTCGCAGTTATGCTGACCGGCACAGGAATCAACACAGGCCTGGTAAGAAATACACTCTACAAGGTGGTCATTCACCATACCCACCGCCTGCATAAAGGCATAACAAATTATTGGGCCGACGAAATTAAATCCGAGTTTCTTTAAGGATTTTGACATGGCTTCAGATTCTGGCGTTTGCGCTGGAACCTGCGACATAGCAGTAAACTGATTAACTATGGGCTCACCGCCAACAAAGCTCCATAAGAATGTAGAGAAATCCTTCCCATCGGCAGTATAGGCCAAATATCCTTTGGCATTCTTGATGATAGAGTTCACCTTCAAACGATTGCGCACTATGCCGGGATTCAACATAAGTTCCTCGACTTTCGCCTCATCAAAGCCAGCAATCACTTCTGGTTCAAAATTGGCAAAGGCCTGCTCATAGTTTTGTTGTTTCTTCAGGATCGTAATCCAAGATAATCCGGCCTGTTGACCGTCTAAACACAACTTAGCAAACAGCTCCTTAGGATCATAAACCGGCCGCCCCCACACTTTGTCATGATACTCACGATACAAGGGATCATCACTTACCCAGCCACAACGGATCTCTTCCATGGTATATAACCTTATTGTTTTAATTAAGAAGGTAAAAAATAACCTACATAAGCAGATATCTACAAGGTATAATCGAACCCATTTTCTATTCAGGCTGACGGCAGTAGACAAGTAGACATGACGACAAAACACGACGTAAAAACATTTCAGGGTTTCATTCTCACCCTGCAGGAATATTGGGCACAGCAAGGCTGTGCAATCGTTCAACCTCTAGATATGGAAGTCGGCGCGGGAACATTCCACCCACAAACTTTCCTGCGTTCTTTAGGGCCAGAACCTATGAGCAGTGCCTATGTGCAGCCATCGCGCCGCCCTACGGACGGTCGTTACGGTGAAAACCCTAACCGTCTGCAGCACTACTACCAATTCCAAGTCGTGTTGAAGCCTTCACCTGACAATATTCAAGAGCTGTATTTAGGCTCACTGCAAGCGTTGGGTATCGATACTCAAATCCACGATATCCGCTTTGTGGAAGATAACTGGGAATCACCAACACTAGGTGCTTGGGGCTTAGGCTGGGAAGTCTGGCTTAACGGTATGGAAGTAACTCAGTTTACTTACTTCCAACAGGTTGGCGGCATCGAATGCAGCCCAGTCACAGGTGAAATCACCTATGGCCTAGAACGTCTGGCTATGTATATCCAAGGTGTTGATAGTGTTTATGATCTCGTTTGGACCGATGGTCCGCTGGGGCGCATCACCTATGGCGATGTGTTTCATCAAAACGAAGTCGAGCAATCGACCTATAACTTCGAGCACGCCGATGTGGACTTTATGTTCACCCTGTTCGATCAGTGCGAAAAAATGTGTCAGCATTTATTGTCACTGGAAAAACCTTTACCTCTGCCCGCCTACGAGCAAGTGATGAAAGCCTCACACGCCTTCAACTTACTCGATGCCCGCCACGCCATTTCAGTGACTGAACGTCAGCGTTATATTCTGCGCGTTCGTACTATGGCGAAAGCGGTTGCTGAATCCTATTATCAGGCACGCGAAGCGCTTGGCTTCCCAATGTGTAAGTAGAGGTAAAAACATGAATTTTGAAAACTTACTCATAGAGTTAGGCACGGAAGAATTACCACCTAAGTCACTGCGTAAACTGGCTGAATCCTTTTTAGCTAACTTTACCGAAGAACTCACCAAAGCCGATTTAGCCTTTAGCTCAGCCGTTTGGTATGCAGCGCCACGTCGTCTGGCAATTAACGTTACCGAACTGGCCCTTGCACAAGCTGATAAAGTGGTTGAAAAACGCGGCCCCGCCGTGAGTTCAGCCTTTGATGCAGAAGGTAAGCCGACGAAAGCTGCCGAAGGTTGGGCACGTGGTAATGGTATTACAGTTGAACAAGCCGAACGTTTAGTCACAGATAAAGGCGAATGGTTAGTCCATAACGCTAAAGTTGAAGGCGTCGAAACGAAAAGTTTGATCGCTGCTATGGCTCAACGTGCACTCGATAAATTGCCTATCCCTAAGCCAATGCGCTGGGGCAATAATAAAACCCAATTTATTCGCCCAGTGCACACAGCGACTATGTTGTTAGGCAGCGAGTTGATTGAAGGTGAGTTGCTGGGTATCAAATCGGCACGCACTGTTCGCGGTCACCGCTTTATGGGACTCAAGCAGTTTGAATTAGCCCATGCTGATCACTACCTTGCCGACCTAAAAGAAAAAGGCAAAGTCATCGCCGATTACGAAAGCCGTAAAGCATTAATCAAAGCCGATGCCGAAAAAGCCGCCGCTAAGATTGGTGGCACAGCCGATATCGAAGATAGCCTACTTGAAGAAGTCGCCTCTTTGGTTGAATGGCCAGTGGTATTGACCGCCAGCTTCGAAGAAAAATTCTTAAGCGTACCGTCTGAAGCTTTGGTCTACACCATGAAGGGCGATCAAAAATACTTCCCAGTTTTTGATGACGCGGGCAAGTTACTGCCAAACTTTATCTTTGTGACCAACATAGAATCTAAAGATCCTGCGCAAATTATCTCTGGCAACGAGAAAGTCGTTCGTCCACGTCTTGCCGACGCAGAATTCTTTTTTAATACCGATAAAAAACACACGATGGAATCACGTTTACCTAGCTTAGAAACCGTCCTGTTCCAACAGCAACTCGGTACATTAAAAGACAAAGTGACTCGTATCTCTGCCCTAGCCGCCTTTATTGCTGAGCAAACTGGCGCGAATGCGGTTGATGCAGCCCGTGCTGGTTTGTTATCTAAAACCGATTTGATGACCAATATGGTGATGGAATTTACCGATACTCAAGGCACTATGGGCATGCATTACGCCCGCCTCGATGGTGAAACTGAAGCTGTTGCTGTTGCGATGGAAGAGCAATACAAGCCTAAGTTCTCTGGCGATACTGTGCCTAATGCAGGCGTATCTTGCGCAGTCGCATTAGCAGATAAGCTCGATACTTTAGTCGGCATCTTTGGTATTGGCCAAGCACCAAAAGGCGCAGCCGATCCCTTTGCCCTACGCCGCGCGGCGATTGGCGTGCTACGTATTATCGTTGAGAACAAACTGCCACTGGATTTAGTAACCCTGATTGCTAAGGCTCAGGAACTCCACGGTACTAACTTAAGCAACGCAAACGCAGCAGAGGAAGTGCTTGAATTCTTAATGGCTCGTTTCCGTGCTTGGTATCAAGATAAAGGTATTGGTGTTGATGTGATCTTAGCCGTGCTAGCACGTCGCCCAACACGCCCTGCTGATTTTGATAGCCGTATCAATGCGGTATCACACTTTAGAAGCCTAGAAGCTTCTAGCGCCCTTGCGGCAGCGAACAAACGAGTATCCAACATTCTGGCTAAGGTTGAAGGTGCTTTACCGACAACGATCAATGCGAGTCTGTTAACCGAAGCCGCAGAGCAAGCATTAGCGGCCAAGTTGAACGAGCTGCAACCACAGTTGGCGCCTTTGTTTGCCAATGCCGATTACCAGCAAGCCTTAACTTTGTTGGCTGGCCTACGTGAAAGCGTGGATCAGTTCTTCGAAGATGTGATGGTAATGGCAGATGATGAAGCGTTGAAAAACAATCGCTTAGCATTGTTGAATAATCTACGCGAGCAGTTCCTGCACGTCGCAGATATATCACTACTGCAATAACGATACTAACGTTTTTAAATTATCGCTTTATAAAAAACGCGCTCATTAGCGCGTTTTTTATTGCCCTGATTTCTTATATCAAACGTATTACATGGCTCAATCAAAACTGCAGTAGTTTTTGATGTAAGCCATCAAATTGTGTTTGATCTAAGTTAACTTGCTGCAGTAAATTCGCCAGAATCTCAGGGGACAATTGCCCTGCTTGATGCAGCATAGAAATCTCGCTGATCACATTCGCCCGCCATACCACAGCAGCTAGCCCAGCTTGCGGGCGCGAGTTCACACTGGCAAGCTTGTCTAATTCTGTTTCAAAGGTATTGGGTAACTGCCAATGCTTAGCGAGCAATGAACTTAAGGCTAACGATTTCGTCGTCATCACTTGTCTAAATAAACCAGAATTAGGCTGTTCTCCCGGCTCTGCCTGTACAAATGCATCGAGAAGCATTTTAAAAATGGCCAGCTTGCCGACATCGTGTAATAAACCCAATAAAAAAGCCGTATCTTGATCTTCATCGCTTAACTCACTGGCAAGAAAAGCAACCTGCATCGAATGGCGCCAAATTTCAGCCCCAAAACGACGGAAATAGATTGGCTTGATATCCAACATTTCACGCACTAGACAAGTGGTAACAAACTTTCTCAACTGTTCACGACCAAGCTGTACCAAAGCCTGCTGCAAACTGGTGATATCCCTATCGCTACGTTTAAATGCAGGGGAATTACATAACTTAAGCACCTCAATACTCAGTAAAGGATCTTGCTCGATGAGCGCTAATAGGTCCTTAATATCAAATTGTGGATCGGCCAGTTTACGATCTAATTCCAATACTTTTGACGGTAGCTTTAACACTTTCTCGGCGATCACTTGTGGTGATGCCAAGGCCTGCTCTATCTCCGCCATGACTCGACGTTCAAGATTATTGGCTACGCCGCCAGTGTCCTTAACCCGTGTAGGAAATAACAAACTATAAAAGAGTGCAGATAAATCAACAGATACCACGCTAATATCTTCGAGAGATTTAGCTGGCTTTCGCGCAGGTTCAAACGATTTACCTAAGTCCGTCGTTGAAAAACTTTTGGGTCTCTCTACCGTCGCCGAATCACGAATATTGAAGAGCTTATTAAAAAGTGATTTAATCAAGAAGCATCAACCTGTCATTATAGATAATTGTTAAAAAGTCAGTTAAATATTGCCCATCTCAAATCCATTTTGATCAAGCTTAAGCGATACATAAACACGTTACAGACATGCTAATGGCTCGCTTAAGTGTAACATATTCAATTCATTTCTGACGCCAGCAATCCCATGATTGTAGCCTCTATTAGGACAATCTTGGTTACAACTTGAAACCTCAAAAAACTTACATTTCAGCATCATTTAACTGACAATATGCCCAGCCTTCATAAAGTGATACGTATTTCGTCTCCCTTTAAGTCATTCACGACATACTTGCCAGCTAACGACGGAACATTTGATGCTCGAGGTAATAAAAGCAGGTGCACTCACTACAGTTCAAGATCTCGGACGCATGGGATACCGACATTTAGGTGTAACCCAAGCTGGCGCCTTAGATAGACCTGCCCTGTGTTTAGCAAACCGCCTATTATCAAACCCAGACAATACACCCGTATTGGAATTAACCTTCGGCCAATCGATTTTTTTGTTTAAACGCGACGCTTGGATTGCCTTAACGGGTGCCGATTTCGATGCTCGTATAGACAATAAGCCCATAGTTTGCGGCTGGCGTTACTCCATTAAGGCAGGACAAAAACTCAGCCTTAGAGGGGGAAATAAAGGCATGCGTGCTTATATTGCCGTTGATGGTGGCGTTAAAGTACCGCTAGTGATGGATTCTGCCGCTACCGATTTAACCTCAGGTATCGGTGGATTTCATGGCCGCGCATTAGAAGCTGGCGATCGCCTGAGCTTAGGTTTAGCTCACCCACTCAGAAGACAAGTTGGTGCAATTCAAAAAAGTTGGGATGGGCATATTCGCGCACTCGCGACCAAGCACACTCAAGCCTTCTCGTTGAAATCTCAGCAAACATTCTGGCAAACACAGTGGCAACTTTCAGCTGAAAGTGATCGTGCGAGTGCAATACTCAAAGGTGATACGTTAACATTGGCGAAGCCATTCCCAGTACAATCACACACAGTCACGCCCGGAGTGGTTCAAGTCTCCGCTTCTGGGCAACCACTCGTGTTACTTGCAGATGCGCAGACCACCAGCAGTCATCCTCAAATAGCCGTGATTATTGAAGCCGATCTTTGGAAGCTTGCCCAAACTCGCCCAGGGCAAACAGTAACATTCGAATTAGTCGACGATGAACAAGCCGCAACGGCGCAAGCAGAATGGCATGACTACTTCTATCGCTTACAACGCAGTCTAGGTTAACAGGCCGCTTAATCATCGCGTCCAAGAAACATCCCCCGCATTCCTAGCAAGCTACATTCGACTTCATTCAAATAGTCCCCACAATAACGCTAATTCGCACTTAGGTTCGGTGTAACTTGCTGGCTATAAAATCGTGCCACATCTTGTAATTGCTCAGAGCTTAACGCGCTGACTTGCGACCGCATCAAAGGATCGAGTCGTAAACCTGCTTTAAAATCGACAAGCTGTTTATTGAGATAAGCTAATTTCTGTCCCTTTAAGTTTGGGAATTGCTTGGCCATAGCGATCACTGCATTACCATGACACGACTCACACTGAGCCGTAGCCAACGCCTGACCACGTTCACTATCTGCTTGATAAACCGCTCCAAAGACCTCTGCGGATAAGCCACATAGCGCAATCATTATGATAATCGCATTCATTTTGGCTCCTTAGGGAAAGGTTTAACTAGCGCAGGCTGCAGGCTAGGTTCTAAGGGAAGACGCCTAAAAAGCGCCATATCCATTTCAACTTGGCCATAATAAGTGCTTAGATAACTCAAGGTTGGCTCCCAAGTATCCGACAAGTCCCACAGGCCTTGAGTGTCTACCATCCACTGCAGAGTCTCTTTCCAAAAGGCTTTATCGCCATGATTTTGCACGACTATCATGCTGGTATGGCAAGCATTACACTGATAATTCACTAACTCCCAACCAGGAGCCATGATCAAACCCGATTTAGGGTCCACTGGATACTCAGCGGCTAGCGAAATACTGGATGCCACTAGCCCAAGAAAAATAAATAGCTTGTTCAGTACTCTCATTACACCACTCTAACGGCAATACGATGGCAACCATTAAACATATATCCCTTAGGATTCCATTGCGGTTGTACGACAGGCTGACTATCACCTTTACTATCAGTCGCTTTTGCCCAGATTTCATAATATCCCTGCGACGGTAATTGCAATTCAATCTTCCACTGCTGCCATGCCGCTACGTTTTTAGGTTTTTCTAACTCAGTGGTAAACCAGCGGGTTCCATAGTCATAACTCACTTCCACTTTAACGACTTCCCGCAATCCCGCCCAAGCATGGCCTGCGATGGCTATCTTCTGGCCCGCAGCTAATTCTGTTCCCGATTGAGGCTCGGTAATCAAGGACTTCACTATCATTTCTTCAATGATTCGGTAGTCCTTATTGTCAACGGACTCACCTGGCGCTATTGGATACTTAGGGAGTTGATATGCTGGCGCTTCCATTTTATGTCCATCATGCACTTTATTGCGCACACTGATCCCCGTCGCCGCTTTTTGCGAAACGGATCCCGGCCGGCCACCAAACACAATACGTAAGGGATATCCATGTAGATAAGGAATGTCCTCACCGTTCATCGACCATGCAATGAGTCCAAGCTCTTCGAGCGCCGCCTTTATTGGCACACCGCGTGAAATCGCCTCACCTTTACCACTCAAATGCCGATCAACACCGTGATGACCCGTGTAAACAGCATCGGCTTTAATACCGCAACCCTTAAGTACGTCACTCACTAAGACACCCGTCCACTCGGAGCAAAATACCCCAGCATTATTCCATTGATTGCCTTTAGTGCTAGGAAAGAAGCCTGAACGGCTATTGCCACCACATTCAATCAGTAACTGTAATGTGTAATGCTTAAAGCGGCGCTTGAGCTCATCGATTGTGTAGGTTTTCGGGGTAGCAACGGACTCGCCATCCACTTTAAAAGTCCAAGTCTTAGCATCAAGCGCCTTAAAATCAGGCACTATGCCATTCCAACGGATAAATGAGGCATCAGCAGGCGTCACAGCTGGAGCGAGTTTATACTCAGGCGGAAACGCATTCAGTGGATGAGTGTTTAACACTTTGAAGTAACTCGGTAAATCCTCAGCCTTAGTCCAAGTTAATGCTGATATATCCAGAGGAGTGACGGCTGCGGGAAGCTGATCGGCAAATACCCACTTAACGGGTAAGGCAGATAACACAGACGTCGCTACCGCCCCTTTAATAAAAACCCGACGATTAAGATCCATGTTATTTATCCTTTCCGAGGTAAAAGTAATCCGCCATCAGCTGCATATCAGCCTCACTCAACAATTGAGCGACTTTAGTCATTGTGGGATCTTGGCGATTTTCCGCCTTAAAGGCTCGCAGTTGCTTCAACAGGTAATCCGAGTTTTGCCATCCGATATTAGGGATATGCTCAAAACGACTCACACCGGATTCACCATGGCAGGCCTTACACATATTCAATAACTTATTAGCTTCATCGGCGTTTGCCACAGCTGGTAACATTAACATCAGCACGCTCACCGGATAGATCACTCGCTGCCACATCCATTTATCTCGCCAGTTAGTCTTCATCCCGACGAGTTCCATCGAACGAAGTAATTAAGATATGGTTAAATTATCTCAATGCGGTTAGTGGTTTAAATTCAATAAAAGTGATTCGAAAGCTCAAGAGAAATGACGCGTATTAGCGGATGTAGAAAGGGTAAAATATTCATTAGTCATAGGTGAAATGAGCCCATATAGTAGCTTTGCAGAAACACTCGGCATTTCACTCAAGGACAAACAATGGATCTTTATATTGGCAATAAAAACTACTCTAGCTGGTCACTGCGGGCTTGGTTAATGGCCGCGAAATCTGGCGTGCAGTTCAACGAAATATTACTGCAACTCGATACCGACAGCTTTTATCAGCAACTCAAAGCCATTTCGCCAACGTTAAAAGTACCGACATTAGTCGATGGCGATATCACGGTATGGGATTCACTCTCAATTTGTGAATACCTCAACGATACCTATCTTGCCGGTAGCGCATGGCCGCAAGATCCTAAACAAAAAGCCAAGGCTAGATCGATTGCCAGTGAAATGCATTCTGGCTTTAATGCCGTGCGTAACGCTCTACCAATGAACATACGCGCGAGCCGTTATGTTGAGCTCACTGATGCAGTCCGCAAAGACATTGAGCGCATCGATGCGATTTGGTCAGCACAAATGGCCGAGTTTGCCCCATCAAATGCTGAAGGTACTTGGTTATTTGGCCAATGGTCGATTGCCGACATGATGTTTGCCCCTGTGGTCATGCGCTTTATCACCTACGGTGTTGAAGTCTCACAGGCAAGCCGTGCCTATATGCAGCATGTGATCAGCTGTCCGGAAATGCAGGCGTGGATAAGTGCGGCTAAAGCTGAGACTGAAATTGTTGCAGCGGATGAAGCGGGTATTGATCGATAAAGGGATAAATCATAGAAATAAAAAAGGGAAAGCCTTGGCTTTCCCTTAATCATTTACGTACTGCTAGTCACTTAACGCGCATTAAACGTCTAAGTTAGCCACGTTCAATGCGTTCGCTTCGATGAACTCACGACGAGGTTCAACTTGATCGCCCATCAAACAAGTGAACAACTGATCGGCACCCACGGCATCATCAATCGTGACTTGCAACATACGGCGTGATTCAGGATCCATTGTAGTTTCCCACAATTGCTCAGGGTTCATCTCACCCAATCCTTTATAACGTTGAATGTATAAGCCGCGTTTGGCTTCAGAAATCGTCCAATCTAGCGCTTCAAGGAAGCTGCCGACTTCTTTCACACGTTCGCCGCGTTGCACATAACCACCTTCTTCAATCATGCCATCTAACGCCGCACCTAACTTACCGATACGTTGATAGTCACTTGATTGGAAGAAGTCATAAGTAAACAGATAGTTAGTATCGATACCGTGTTTACGAATAGTGATCTTAGGCAAATACACTTTACGCTCAGGATCGAGAATCGGCTCAGCAGAATACAGTACGCCACTGCTTTCCATTTCCACCAGCTCATGGATAAAGGCATCGATCCACTCTTTCATCTTGCCTTCATCGGCCAACATCTCGTTGGTGATCATTGGGTGGTAAAGCATACGGTTAGTAATGTGCGTTGGGTAGCGTTGCTCTAAACGGGCAACAATCGCTTCCACTTCACGATACTGAGTCACTAAACGCTCTAACGGCTCACCTGACATACCAATCGCACCTTGCGTTGGGTACACAATAGTGCCATCCAACGCTTGAGTCGTAAGATATTGAGTCAATGCAGGCTCGTCTTTCAAATACTGTTCTTGCTTGCCCTTTTTCACTTTAAATAGTGGTGGCTGAGCAATATACACATAACCACGTTCAATCAATTCAGGCATTTGACGGAAGAAGAAGGTCAACAGCAAGGTACGAATGTGCGAGCCGTCGACGTCAGCATCCGTCATGATGATGATGTTGTGATAACGCGTCTTATCTGGATTGTATTCGTCACGACCAATACCACAGCCAAGAGCGGTGATCAGTGTGGCCACTTCTTGAGAAGACAACATCTTATCGAAGCGGGCCTTCTCAACGTTTAGAATTTTACCTTTCAGTGGCAGAATCGCTTGGTTCTTACGGTTACGTCCCTGCTTAGCGCTACCGCCAGCAGAGTCACCTTCCACTATGTAAATTTCGGAAAGACCAGGGTCCTTCTCTTGGCAATCGGCCAGCTTACCTGGCAAACCACCTAAATCGAGCGCGCCTTTTCGACGAGTCATTTCACGGGCTTTACGCGCCGCTTCACGGGCACGGGCCGCATCGACAATTTTACCGACAATCAACTTAGCATCGGCTGGGTTTTCCAGCAGATAATCGTTCAGCTTCTCACCCATGGTTTGTTCAACCGCAGATTTCACTTCACTCGAAACTAACTTATCTTTAGTTTGTGAGCTGAACTTAGGATCGGGCACTTTAACAGAGATAACGGCGGTCAAACCTTCACGGGCGTCATCGCCTGTCGCGTTAGTTTTGCCTTTCTTGTTATAGCCTTCGTTTTCCATGTAGTTGTTTAAGTTACGCGTTAAGGCGCCACGGAAACCCGCTAGGTGAGTACCACCATCACGCTGTGGAATATTGTTGGTAAAACAGAAAATATTTTCTTGATAACCATCATTCCACTGCATCGCCACTTCAACGGTAATACCATCCTCACGCTCTTGCATAAAGTGGAATACGTCTTTATTGACGGGAGTTTTATTACGGTTCAAATAATCAACGAATGCGCTAATACCGCCTTCGTATTTGAAGAATTCATTCTTGTTGTCACGTTCATCAACTAAACGAATACCGACGCCTGAGTTCAGGAATGACAGTTCACGTACGCGTTTTGCCAAAATTTCAAAGTGAAACTCAACATCGCTGAAGGTATCTTCACTTGGCCAAAAACGGATTTCAGTACCCGTTTTAGTCGCATCACCAATCTCTTTGATTGGCGCATCAGGCACACCGTGGGTATAAAACTGCTCGTACACTTTGCCCGCACGGCGAATAGTCATTTGCAGCTTTTTAGATAAAGCGTTTACAACCGAGACCCCCACACCGTGGAGACCGCCAGACACTTTATAAGAGTTATCGTCGAACTTACCACCGGCATGCAATACCGTCATGATAACTTCAGCAGCCGATACGCCTTCTTCCTCATGGATAGAAACCGGAATACCACGGCCGTCATCTTTAACAGAAACCGAACCATCGACATGGATAGTAATGGTAATATCGCTGCAGTGGCCGGCTAAGGCTTCATCGATAGAGTTATCGACTACTTCGAACACCATATGATGTAGACCCGTACCGTCGTCGGTGTCACCAATATACATCCCAGGTCTCTTACGTACTGCATCAAGGCCCTTAAGGACCTTAATACTCGAAGAATCGTAACTATTCTCTGACATATTATTCTCTCAATGGTTATTCAATTACCGTTACACGTCCCTGTTCCACATGAAACATCCTACTGGGAGGTGTGTGTAACGAATCGACTATTGCTGCAGGCTCAATGGCAGTGACAAACACTTGTGCACCTGTATCCACTAACTGCTTTAGCAATAGCTGCCTATGCTGTGCATCCAACTCGGATGGAAGATCATCCACAAGATAAATACTGTGTTTATCTATTTGTTGTTTGAGCAACTTTCCCTGTGCAATACGCAGTGCACAGACTAATAATTTCAATTGACCACGGGACAGGGCATCCTGCGCCGGCAAAGTGCCTACACGAAGTCTAAGGTCAGCTTTATGGGGACCGCTGACGGTATGACCTGTGGCCAAATCTCTGGAATATTGGTTTTCGAGTAGTTCTGCAAAATCCGTTTTACTATCCCAGCCGCGGGTAAATGAAACCTTCACATCTACACTCGGTAAAAACTCCCCGATTATACCCTTAAGTAGCTCATTTAACGAGTCTACATAATGGTTTCGTATTTCAGTAACCTGCTCGGCATAACGCACAAACTCTTGGTCCCAAAATTGAATATGGCTATAAGCTGAACCATTCCTAAGCAATTGATTTCTTTGTTTAAGAACGCGGCGAACATTCGTCCAAGCGCCATAAAACTGTGGGTCAGCATGAAATGCGCCCCAATCGATAAATTGTCGACGTGATTTTGGGCCTTCAAACAGCAGCGAAAAGCTTTCAGGCGTGATCACTTGGATAGGTAAGGTTTCGGCTAAAGTCGACAGACGTTTGACTTTTTCACCATCGATTCTTACTTCAGTCTCACCACTGCGGAATCGGCGTAAACCGATTTTACTGTCACCGCGCGCTAAATTTAAGGTCGCAAACAGGGTTAACTTATCGTCGTCGTTATTAATAACTCGCTGGGATAAATGGCTGCGAAACGAACGCCCCATACCGAGAAAATATATCGCCTCAAGAATACTGGTTTTGCCGCTGCCATTTTGGCCATAAATCAAGTTAATCCCAGGTGCAGGGATTAACTGTGCGGACTGAATGTTGCGAAACGCTTCGATATTGAGACGGGTCAGGCTCATGTATTACTCATTAAGCCGCGTAAACGGCGAAGGCAAGGATTCATAACACTTAACAGGCAACTCAATCGCTGCCACAGGCTAAGGCTATCGGTAAATGAGTGAAGGAATGGCCAATACTGCGTATTAAACACTGTGCCGCGGTTAAGCGGCATAGCTATCGGAGACTGAGCTACAGACACGGGTAACGTAAAAGTCGATGGTTTATAAGCGCATCGGCATAACCACATACATGGAATCTTCTTCCAAATGGTTTTCGATTAAGGCGCTGGAGTTACCATCAATGAGCGTAATACGCACATCATCGGACTTTAGGTTGTTGAGCACGTCGAGCAAATAACTGACGTTAAAACCAATTTCTAAGGCTTGGTTGTTATATTCCACATCAATGATCTCTTCCGCCTCTTCCTGTTCAGGATTGTTAGCGGTGATCTTGAGCAAACCATTTTCGAGTTGAATACGCACACCACGGAATTTTTCGTTCGATAAAATCGATGCACGGGTCAGCGCTTGCTTCAGGTGATTACGACTCGCAATCACTATTTTATCACCGCCCTTTGGCAATACACGGCGATAATCAGGGAAGCGGCCATCAACTAATTTACTGGTAAATACAGTGTTAGCCGTAGTGGCACGAATGGCATTATCACTAATGGCAATCGCAATATCGAGATCGTCCGACTCCAATAAACGCGCCATTTCCATTACGCCTTTGCGCGGAACAATGACTTGTTTTTCAGGTAATTGTGCTTCAATCGAGCGGTGGCTTAAGGCTAAACGGTGGCCATCGGTCGCAATAGCGCGCAATACGTTACCTTCAGTTTCAAACAATAAACCGTTGAGGTAATAACGCACATCTTGGTTAGCCATCGAAAATTGCGTTGAGTCGATAATCGACTTCAATACGCCCTGCTTCAAACTAAATTCAATCTCAGCTTGGAAGGCTTCAACGTTAGGATATTCTTCTGCGGGCAAGGTCGCTAAGGAAAAACGGCTACGACCTGAACGCAGCAACCATTTATTATCTTGTTGTTCGACTTTCAGTTCGCTTTGTTCTGGCAAAGATTTAACAATATCGAGCAGCTTTTTAGCCGGAACCGTAGTACGACCTTCTTCAATATCACCGTGAACCACAGCTTGGCCCACCAGTTCAACTTCTAAATCTGTACCAGTCAGCTTAAGTGAGTGACCACTTACTTCTACAAGGAGGTTAGACAAAATGGGCAAATTATGGCGTCTTTCTACCGCACCACACACCAATTGCAACGGCTTTAATAGGGCATCCCTATCAATGGAGAATTTCATAGTGTCCAAATTCCTTGTTCTAAGAAGATAAGGTTCTAATCAAATTAGCATAATCTTCTTTAATGTCGTGGCTCTCTTCCCGTAGCTGAGCAATCTTACGACAGGCATGCAACACCGTGGTGTGATCTCTACCACCAAAAGCATCACCAATTTCCGGCAAGCTTTGGTTAGTTAATTCTTTGGATAACGCCATTGCCACTTGCCTTGGGCGCGCGACACTGCGTGAACGGCGCTTAGACAACATATCAGCCATCTTGATCTTGTAGTATTCAGCTACGGTTTTCTGAATATTGTCTATAGTGACTAATTTTTCTTGAAGTGCCAAGAGGTCACGTAAGGCTTCACGAACAAAATCAATGGTAATTGGTCGACCAGTAAAGTTAGCGTTGGCGATAACGCGGTTTAACGCCCCTTCTAGCTCACGCACGTTTGAACGTAAACGTTTAGCAATAAAGAAGGCCACTTCATCGGGCAAGTTAATACCGCTCTCTTGGGCTTTACGCATCAAAATCGCCACGCGGGTTTCTAACTCTGGTGGCTCAATCGCCACAGTTAAACCCCAACCAAAACGCGATTTCAATCTGTCTTCAACACCGTCGATCTCTTTTGGATAACGATCTGAAGTCAAAATAATTTGGTGATTCCCCTCAAGCAAGGCGTTGAAGGTATGGAAAAATTCTTCTTGGGATCTGTCTTTATTGGCAAAAAATTGAATATCATCGATAAACAAAGCATCGACGCTACGGTAGTAACGTTTAAATTCTTCGATCGCATTGTTTTGTAGCGCTTTAACCATGTCTTGGACAAAACGCTCGGAATGCATGTAAACCACTTTGGCATTCGGATTATTTTTAATGATCCCGTTACCGACAGCGTGCAACAAGTGAGTCTTACCTAGACCTGTTCCGCCATATAAGAATAATGGGTTATAAGCACCACCTGGATTTTCAGCCACTTGCAACGCAGCAGCCTTACCTAATTGGTTCGACTTACCTTCTACGAAGTTATCAAACTGGTAGCTAGGATTGATGTTACTGCGGTGATTCGCGTTCGCCATCGGCTCGGCTTGGACGTTAAACGTCGTGCCTACCGTCGCTTTAGTTTGGGTATTCGCTACACGAGTTGGCGCTATAGGTGCTGGCACACTTGGCTTTTTCGCCGAAGGACGACTACCAATATCGAAACGCAATTTAGGTGCATCGCTGCCCATCTGCTCAGTAAAGAACTGATTAATGATATTGATGTACTTATCTCTGACCCAATCAAGCACGAAGCGGTTGGGCGCATAAAGCACCAGAGTATCTCCATCCATTTCGGCTTGTAACGGTCTGATCCACATACTGAACTGCTGAGCAGAAAGCTCATCTTGCAGTCGTCCGATACATTGTTGCCAAAGTGAAACAGCCACTTAGTTATCCCCAAAAGATCATCAAAAAAGAGGTGTATTCTATAGCGAGATCTCAAGGATCGCTATCCTTAAAAAATATTTATCCCCAGCGAGATCATTCTATGTGGATATCCTCGATCATCAAAGATCCAAAACGATCCTTTTATTCTGCACTATCCGCAAATCCTGCTTTATTAAGCGATCCACATTGATCTATAATGGCGCCCCCTTCGATCGGCTCGAAGATCCCCTTCACTACTATATGTAGTGTCCGTACACAGAGTTATCCACATCTTATGGTGTATTCTGGGGATTGATCAAAGGATACGCTGGCAGAAATAAAGCACTTACTTACTTTCGTTGTTGACGTGACTAAGTATTGTGATTACAATTCGGCCTCTTTTTTGCCCTTACCTCTATCCTAGAGATAAGGATATGTTCACTAATTAACAAAGACGGATTGCCATCATGAGTAAACGTACTTTTCAACCTAGCAACCTGAAGCGCAAGCGTTCTCACGGCTTCCGCGCTCGTATGGCTACTGTAGGCGGCCGTAAGGTGCTTGCACGTCGTCGTGCGAAAGGTCGCGCTCGTTTATCTGCTTAATAAGTGGGTAACTAGTTGACTAGCTATACCTTTTCGCGGGAGTTACGTTTGTTAACTCCCGCGCAATTTAAATCTGTATTTTCCAATCCCATCAAAGCATCTTCTGCTGAAATTACCTTGCTCGCTATTCCTAACACGGAACAACATCCGCGTATGGGCCTTACTGTTGCCAAACGCTTTGTAAAACGCGCCAATCAACGTAACCGTATTAAGCGTGTGATCAGAGATAGTTTTCGCTTAAATCAACACGACATTCCTCATCTTGATATTGTTGTGCTTGTCAGAAATGGCGTGATGGAAATGGAAAACGCTGAAATCAACAAATTGATAGAAAAGCTATGGCGCAAACTCAGTCGCCGCTACAATGGCTAGCGACCACGTTAATTCGTGGCTATCAAGTATTCATAAGCCCTATACTGGGCCCTCGATGCCGTTTCAATCCCACCTGCTCTCACTATGCTATTGAAGCAATAAAAGTGCATGGAACCGCGAAAGGTTGTTGGTTTGCATTGAAACGCATATTAAAATGTCACCCTTTACATCCCGGCGGTAGTGATCCCGTCCCCCCTAAAAATGACAGGTGTAATAAATAGGCTATGGAATCTCAACGCAATATATTGCTCATAGGACTACTGTTTGTCAGCTTTTTGCTGTGGCAACAGTGGCAAGCAGACAAAGCTCCTAAACCCGTTGCAACCGAATCGTCCTTAGTGGCGAACGCGGCAAGCTCACACAGTGCCGATGTTCCAGAAGCTGATACAGGTGTTCCTGCAGCAGTGACAGCAACCAGCAAACTGATTACTGTGAAAACAGACCAATTGGACGTTCAAATTAATCCAATCGGTGGTGACATCGTTTTTGCTGCGTTAGTTTCGCACAAGATGGAACAGGATAAAGATCAACCCTTCGTGTTGCTTGAGCAAACGAAAGATTTCACTTATATCGCCCAGAGCGGCCTTATAGGTCGCGATGGTATCGACAGCAGCGCCAAAGGCCGTGCCACATTTAGCACTGCAGCGACTGAATATACCTTAGCCGAAGGTCAAGACACTTTAGAAGTGCCGTTAACTTATGTCGGCGATAATGGCGTGACATACACTAAAGTGTTTGTATTCCATCGCGGTAAGTTCAACGTAGATGTTGACTATAAAATCAACAATACTTCAGCTGCTCCACTGCAAGTTCAAATGTACGGTCAAATAAAACAAACGATTAAACCGTCTGAAAGCAGCATGATGATGCCTACCTATCGTGGCGGCGCATTCTCTACGCAAGATGTGCGTTATGAGAAATACAAATTTGATGACATGGCGAAAAGCAACCTGAACCAAGCAACGTTGGGCGGTTGGGCTGCCATGCTACAACATTACTTCGTTTCGGCGTGGATCCCACCGGCTACCGACAGCAACACTATTTTCTCTAGTGTCAGTGCGGGCGGTTTAGCCAATATTGGTTTCCGCGGTGCGGTATATGATATTGCACCTGGTGCGACCCAAGAAATTAGCTCACAGTTCTATGTCGGTCCTAAGGATCAAAAAGCACTGTCAGCCATCTCTGATACCTTAAACCTAGTGGTCGATTACGGCTTCCTATGGTGGCTAGCCGTACCAATCCACTGGTTATTGATGTTCTATCAATCATTCGTCGGTAACTGGGGTGTGGCGATTATTCTGATCACCTTAACCGTTCGTGGTTTACTGTTCCCGCTAACAAAAGCGCAGTACACTTCAATGGCGAAAATGCGTAACCTGCAACCTAAACTGACTGACTTGAAAGAACGCTTTGGTGATGACCGTCAAAAGATGGGTCAGGCCATGATGGAACTGTATAAGAAAGAAAAAGTTAACCCTATGGGTGGCTGTTTACCTATTATTTTACAGATGCCAATCTTCATTGCCTTGTACTGGGTATTGTTAGAAAGCTTCGAATTACGTCACGCACCCTTTATGTTGTGGATCCACGATTTATCGGTACAAGATCCTTACTACATACTGCCATTATTGATGGGCGTATCTATGTTTGTGATGCAGAAGATGCAACCTATTGCACCGACTATGGACCCTATGCAAGTGAAAATGATGCAGTGGATGCCAGTAATCTTTACCGTATTCTTCCTCTGGTTCCCAGCAGGTCTAGTACTGTACTGGTTAGTGGGTAACATAGTTGCTATCACGCAGCAGAAGATTATTTATGCAGGTCTTGAGAAAAAAGGCTTAAAATAAGCCTAAGATTTCCAAGACTCTAGCGCATCGTTACAGATTAATGTGAACGCATGACACTAAAAGGCGGCTTAATTGGCCGCCTTTTCCTTTACATTATTTAGTAGATATTAGTTTGGTGGGTATTTCCATGACAACTGACACTATTGTGGCTCAAGCCACCGCGCCCGGACGTGGCGGCGTAGGCATCATTCGAATTTCAGGCGACAAAGCCAGTGATGTCGCTATGGCCGTATTAGGTCATCTTCCTAAAACCCGATATGCCGATTATTGCGATTTTAAAAGTGCATCGGGCCAAGTGATAGACCAAGGCATAGCGCTATTCTTTAAAGGACCTAATTCCTTTACTGGCGAAGATGTACTGGAACTTCAAGGCCACGGCGGCCAAATCGTCCTCGATATGCTGATCAAACGGGTAATGGAAGTCGGTGGCATTCGTATCGCAAAACCAGGCGAGTTCAGCGAACAAGCCTTTATGAACGATAAACTCGACTTAACCCAAGCCGAAGCCATTGCCGACCTTATCGACGCTACCAGTGAGCAAGCCGCTAAAAGCGCACTACAATCACTACAAGGTGAGTTTTCTAAGGAAGTCCATGAGCTGGTGGACCAAGTCACTAACCTGCGTTTATACGTTGAAGCCGCGATTGATTTCCCCGATGAAGAAGTCGATTTTTTAAGTGACGGCAAAATTGCCAATGCTCTCTATAAAATCATCGACAAACTCGACCTAGTGCAAGCCAGTGCTAAACAAGGTTCTATCATCCGCGAAGGCATGAAAGTCGTGATAGCAGGTCGCCCTAATGCCGGAAAATCGAGCTTACTGAATGCGTTAGCAGGTAAAGAGTCGGCCATTGTGACTGAAATAGCCGGTACAACACGCGACGTATTACGTGAACATATCCATTTAGATGGTATGCCGCTGCACATTATTGATACCGCAGGCCTGCGTGATACCACTGATACCGTAGAACAAATTGGTATTGAACGCGCATGGAATGAAATAAACAGCGCCGATCGCGTGCTATTTATGGTGGATGGCACAACAACCGCTGCCGTCGATCCCCATGCGATTTGGCCAGACTTTGTCGATCGCCTTCCCTCCAGTTTAGGCGTAACAGTGATCCGTAATAAGGCCGATCTCACTGGCGAAGACTTAATGATGACCGAAGAACAAGGTTATAGCGTCTACCGGATCTCAGCAAAAACAGGCTTAGGTGTTGAAGAATTAAAGCAACACTTGAAGTCACTTATGGGTTATCAGAGTAATCTCGAAGGTGGCTTTATCGCCCGTCGTCGTCATTTAGAAGCCCTTGAATTAGCCGCAGGACACCTGCAATTGGGTAAAGAGCAGTTAGAGGTTTACCTTGCAGGAGAACTACTGGCGGAAGAGCTACGCATGTGCCAATTAGCACTATCAGAGATCACTGGCCGCTTCACTTCTGACGACCTACTCGGCAAGATTTTCAGCTCTTTCTGTATCGGGAAGTAAAAGAGTAAAACGCATCAAACCAAATCAAAACAACATTATGATTTTAAAATAATTTTGTTTTATTGGGTTGGAAGCAATTTGAAGGGTTTTGTCTATTCTTGCTCCGTATGTGCTCCAAAGATAAATTCTGGAGCACATGCGGAGAACAAGATGAGAAAAACCTATGAAAATCAATATACAAAAACGAGAACCAGATAAGAATGGCCTGCGCCCCATCAGGCTTGTGTACTATTACGGCTCAAAGACCTCGGAAGACGGTTCAAGGGCTCAAAAGCGCTCTTACGAACCGCTGAATCTATTCCTCTATAACAAGCCAAAAAACGCAGTTGAGCGCGAGTACAATAAAACTACACTGCAAAAAGCAGAAGCTATTCGTGCCAAACGCCTGCTAGAAATGGAATCTGCCAAACATGGCTTAGATGACCGCACAAAACTCAATGCCAGCTTCTTTGACTACTTCGACCAAATTACAGCGAGTAAAGCATCCGGTAGCAAATCCAACTACTCAATTTGGGTTTCTGCGGGCATCCATCTCCACCGTTATCACCGCCACGCAGAACTCACTTTTGAACAAGTAGATAAATACTATTTGGAAGGGTTCCGCCATTACCTACAGCATGAGGCAATGACAAAATCAGATACCGGCTTCTCCAGGAATACCGCCTGTAGCTACTTCAATAAAATTAGGGCTGCACTCAACCAAGCGCAACGAGACCGAATCATCAGAGATAACCCTGTTGAACAAGTCAAATCCATCAAAGTAGAGAGGACACAGCGCACTTACCTCACTCTGGATGAGGTAAAGGCCCTTACCAAGGCTGAATGCCGTTACGATGTGCTACGAAGAGCATTTCTGTTCTCCTGCACTACGGGTCTACGCTGGTCAGACATACAGGCAGTGGTGGTTAATAGTACAGCACTCAATAACGTATTTTTTCCCATAAAAAATCCTTTTCAGTGGGGAGGTTTTGCTTTAGCTTATTAATTAGGCGTAGGATCGTACAATAAAAAAGTTGAAATGTCATACTCAGAGTTTGTTTAACTAGAGTAATGTTTTTCCCGAGTGATATATATGGATATATGGATATATGAGAATGTACGTATGAATATACGAAATAGTATTCGTCTGGAGGGAGAAGGTTTTGACTTGTTACCAGAGTTGAAAAAAATTTATTTTACGAATGGATTGTGTTTACGAAAGGCACTATCAAACAATGAACAACCATATATTAATCGAATTATTTTTGTAGACTGTACACAAAAAATATCTCCCAGATTGGTATTGCGACATGAAAAATTAACAGTCTATGTTGCTGTCGTCAATCATCACGATACTCAAAGAGAAATTACATTGCTAAGAGCTGGATTTCATGGGCAAGTTGTCAAAAATAGTTCTTTAGTATCACATTTATCAGCAATAGATTGTCTTATTAAAGGGGAGATGCACTTCACCCAGAAAGCGTTATCTTTATATATTTTTGACATGAAATTTAAAAGTCAAGCCGTTAATTCAACACGAATGCCCTTGGATATAACCCATAAAGAACGTCAAGTTGTTGACTGTATTTTCAAAGGACTAAGCAATCAGGAGATTGCCAAAGTATTGAATATTTCACTTAACACAGTGAAAATGCATCTCCAAAATATTTACAGAAAAAACAATCTTAAAGGGCGAATTCAATTAATGTCGTCATACTAATTAACTACCCCTTCAGGGTGTGATGCCTAAGTAATTTTTATCCTCCTGGGCAATTGTTCCATCGAAAGATCGCTCTAATAATAACCGCGAAATTACTATCAATTGATTCAAGGAGTGAAACTATGTCTCAACGTAAAATTCGCGGTCAGGGCATGACTGAATACATCATCATCGTGGCTCTGATTGCCATTGCAGCTATCGGTGCGTTCACTATGTTTGGTGATGTGGTACGTAACCAAACAGCTTCTATGGCAGCTGAACTTTCAGGTAGTGCAAATGAAGCTAAGACTGCCAACAGTCAAGCTGAAAAAGCAGGTAAAAAAGCAGTAACAGATGCGAATAAAGCGGGTGGTTTAAACGCATATAACGAAACTGCGTCTAAAGCCAGTACTCGTTAATAGCTATGACATAATGGGACCAAGGCTACAGCGTCATGTGGCCTAATCCCTTTTATCGTAAAACAACACATTTCGTATCGGAACACTGCAACGATGTTATTCAGCCCAATACTTTTTCGCGTAAAACTTTTACTTTGTGTATCACTGCTCGTGCTTGCTCCTTCATCAATGGCGGAAGAAAAAGTGCTAACTGTGCAAAGCATCCTTGCTAATGCACCAAAACCCCATGAGGTTGAATTTGCCCGTAAGGGTGTCGCAGAAACAAGCATAGAGAATGCTTGGGAGCGGCCATGCCCATATAACAGTTCTCGCTTGCTCTTTGACGATTCGGGCGATATTGACTTAGACGAAATTCATCTCCGTTGTCTCCGCTGGCAAGACTGTAAGACGATGGGAGCTTCAGCGAGTCAGTTTACTGAAGGTTTTTTCAAGCACCATAAAACGGGGGAGAAAATCCCTCAGCAGTGGAAACAAGATGGCGAAGACTTGGCCAAGAATGACGCAGAATTTGGTGGCGGTTCGGGGCACTCTTATAACTACGCCTTGAAGTTTGCTGAAGAAAACTGGCGCTTGTTTGAAGGGCGCAGTCCTAGCGAAGCTGACAAACTCGTTAAAAAGCAATTCTGGCAATGGTGCGCGATCGAACCTTTATCTATTTGGAAAAGTAAACTCGATGATTAGGATTGATATGTATTTCAACTTCTTATCAACAGTGACTTAGGTGCAAAAATGCGATTCAGAACAAGGTTATTTCAAGCAAAACTTTTACTTTGTGTCTCGCTGCTCAGTGCCGCCTCTATTTCCATTGCAGAGGAAAAAACTGGCTATGACTTGTTATTGGAGATGCTTCCTAAGCCCCATGAGATTGAACTGGCGCGCAAAGGTGTGGCCGAAGCCAATATCGATAAGCCTTGGGAACGAGCTTGCCCCTACAGTGAATTAAGTGGCACAGCTGAAGACGAGGACGAGTATTTCTTTCGCTGCCAACGTTGGAACGACTGTGTGTCGGCAGGCGCTTCGGCCAGTATCTACAGCGAGGCGTTCTTCCAGAATCATCTACGACAACCTAACGATCAGGTGCCCTGGGAGTATTACAGAGATGGCAGCATATTTCTTCTTGAGCCATCCGATTTCGAGACTGTCTCCGGTCACTTGAGACAGTATGCCCTGAAATCTGCAGAGGAAAATTGGCGCTTGTTTGAGGGGCGGGATGCTGCCACGGCAAGTGACATGGTGGAAACGAAATTCTGGCAATGGTGCTCCGCCGAACCTTTGACTTTATGGAAGGCAGAGTATCAATAGCAGGCGTCACCACACCCAAGCAACAAATAAAATGTGAATAAAGGCTGAGCTTTCAAGCATCGCCATCGGCTTTACTATGCTCTCAATATCGGAAGAGTTCACGGCGTGCGCCACTCGAAGGACAGAAACCACGGTCAAGGATTGAGCCATGCAAGTGTTCTACCGCTACCTGTTATACAGAGTCGCAGCAAAAACTGATTTAAGTAGATTCCCTCACCGACAGGCAGGATACGCCAGCGTCCTTTTTCTGGCGATATTTGCCGCAATTGGTTTGGCGGTATTTTCTTTGTATGACTCAGGTGTGGTCGCGACCGAGCGGGTGCGATTACAGAACACGGCCGACAACGTTGCCTACAGTACCGCCACCATGATTACCCGCGATATGAATGTTATCGCCATCACCAATCGGGCCATGGTTGCTAATCAAATTGCCATCGGCCAGGTCGTAGCGCTCGCGTCATGGACGAATATGATCCACGAGTTCACCGGAAATCTTGAAACCATCGGTGACTGGATCCAATGGATCCCCTATGTCGGACCTATCATAGAAAAGCTGACTGAAGTCATGCACAAAGGTACCACAGTGCTGAGAAATGCCATCAAGACTGGCGGTGGCCCCTTTATCTTAGCCCAAGACCAGCTCATTACATTGCTGGCAGGGCTGCAACGCGTTAACCATGAGGCGACGCTGGCATCAGGGATCAGTTTATATAATGAAGCCATCAAGCTTAACGACCCAGATGTTCAGGCCAGCCCCTTGGTCAACGCATACAACTTTGGCAAGTTCATTCAAGCCTATCGCGGTTCAACCCATTACTTCGAGCGCCGACAGATCCGCAATGAATCTTTGACTGCTCAGCGATTTGCGGAGTTTGGCAACGTGGTAAACGACTCCCGTGATCGCATGATGGCGAATCGTGGCTATAAGGTGGGGCCGCGCATTCCAGTGCCAATCGGATGTGATGGTCCTATTACCGGAAGAATTTGGGCGGAAAAATACGGCGGCACCGACTTTACCGTGACCAAGAATAACCGTGAATATCAGTGGAGCTGGACCTCACTGGATACATTCAGTTTTTGGCACAAATATCGCCGTGGGACTTTCTGCCATAAGACCAGAACCCGAGAGTTTTCACCGTTGGGGTGGGGCGCTGCTCATGCACTGGATAAGGAACTGCGCAGTGACAGATACACCTATGGAGATCGCAGGGGCGTTGCGGAGAAAGCCTTTCCACACAACGGTGAATGGAAGGCCGTTAACTACAATAACGACAACAATCGTCAAGCTTGGTCAAATGCCTGGCGCAATAACAGCGCGGCCAGCGGGGTATACCGCCCAACCTGGCACCAGGGTGAAAGTAAGGGGGACATTGATTATAACCTTCGAAAAACAGAGGGCCTGAGAACTTTCCTAGACTTCAAAGCTGACACAAAAACTGATATCGGCCCCGAGTTTACTGTACTACTGAAAAAAGACGAATCGAAAATGCCAACCCGTAAGACGCTGGATGGCTGGAATACCAAGGCAGACAGATCGGATAAGTACAAAATTGAAGAAAAGGGCGGCATGCCTGACCAGCAGTTGTTTGCCTTGGCGTCGGCGGTCCCTATTTTCTCCAGACCCGACGAAGTAAAGTCCCGCAGTAATAAGCCCTGGATGATCAAATGGTCCAGACAGGACAAACTCAGAGAGTTCGGCAATCTGTATAACCCATTCTGGCAGACCCGCTTACAGAAGAGTGATGACAACCTTATTAAGATGTTGATTGGTTTGGGGGTTATTTCATGAAGTCCCTGAAACAACGTGGCGGCGTACTAGCCGAGTTTATTGTCATTAGTGGTTTTGTACTGATGCCGTTAGCGTTGCTGTTGCCCATGGTGTTCAAACACGTGGAAAACCGTCAAATGACGGAACAGGCGGCACGTTATGCCGTCTGGGAACGGGTGGCGTATTTCCAAAGCAAACCCAAAAACCGCGATATGGACACGCCGGTTAAAACTGATATTCAAATCAGTAACGAGATCCGCAATCGCGTGTTTGCCGATAAAAATGCAGCCATTTATTTGAGGCAAAATACCAATCAGGTGCAGGAAACGTTAAACCCCGTGCTGCAGGTAAAAGATCAGACCACGCGTAAGTGGGTAACCTTATTTGAAGAAGATAAAAACAAAGCCGGTTTTTATCACAGCAGCCAAACCAACGAGTCAGGGCTTCCCGGTGACTTTTCCAAGGTATCGACCGCGGTTGGCAAGGTGCTCTCCATCGCACCTAACATGGAGCTCAGTAACAAAGGCTTCTATCGGGTCAATGTCAGCAGCAAGTTACGCAGTTTTAAGTGGTTTCCTGAGCTTAGTGATAAGAGTCTGGCGATGACTCGCCAGGGGGCCTTGCTTACCGAAGGCTGGATGATTGGTGGGCCTGTCGCAGCGAAACGTGAGCTTAAGTATCTGGTGCCCATTGGCGCATTCGCCGAGAAGCTGGGGCTGGAGAAACTGATGAAACTCTTGTCTGTATTGCCCATTGCCGAGGAGCTGGGGTGGCTGGATTTGGCCAAGATTGAGCCGGATGCGGTTCCCTGTGTCAGGCTTGGCGCCTACGATAGCAAGGGGAGTGTCAGTACACCTGCTAATTGTGAGAGGCATTTAAAAGCCAAATTACAAGAGTTAGGGCACAGGAGAAGATGATGATGCGGAGCATAGTGTTAGCCTTGCTGATTGCCTTTGGTACTCAGGCGCAGGAAAGCGTGCAATTTCCCATTCCCAAGTTTTTTAAGTTGCAGGTGGTTGCTGACGATCTGGTTTTTAATGGCGTCGATATGTCGATTACCGGTTTTGACACCAATAAATCTCCCGAGGATATTTATCAGTTTTATCATGATGCCTGGCGGGGTGAAATCAGGGAGTCGGCCTTTGGCGACTGGATTATCTATTCCCACCTCAAAGATGGATTACTTTATACGGTGCAGTTCCAACAACTGGATAAGCTGCGTATCTCCGGCACTCTGGCCATTTCCAACTTGCCATCTATGGAAAAAAAACGGCTGAAAAACTTGGGAGAAGGCTTTCCCATGGCGCGTAATACCAAGGTTGCCAACGATATCAAGGCTTACGATGGCCTGCGTGAATCACGGCATTTATTACTGGTCAACAAGATGTCTGTGACGTCGAACATGGTGTTTTACAAGTCGGCCTTAACCGGGCAAGGCTGGATATTGCAACATGGAGAATCAGCTTCTTCAGAAGGTGAGGCCCTACTTTTTGCTAAGGACAACAGCACCCTAAATTTGGCTATGACCAACAGAGATGGTCAAACCTTCATTCAGGCGATAAGGATAGACAACTAATGAAAAGGCAGCGTGGATTTGGCGTAACGGAATATGCACTGGGCATTGTGGTGTTAGTGACGATTTTCTTTATGCCTTACAAAGACAACAAATCGATAGCCAATATGCTGATTGATGCAGTGAAGCAGGAGCATGCTGGCTACATCTATGCGCAAACGTTAAGTCAATTTCAGGTGACGTCACTCAAGGCGTCGACAAACGTTAATCCAGCCCCTAAAGCGAAAACGGAATTAGAAAGCTTTAACAAGTAAAGGAGTCACTTGTGTCTTTCCAAAAATCTAAAAGCAGTTGGTTAATGCTGACTATTGCAGTACTTGTCGCAATAGCCGCGTTCTGGCTGTCAAATAACTATTTAAAAAATAAAGAAGAAATATTAAAGAACCAAATCGTACAGGAGGAAGCTGAAACAGTTTCTGTAGTGGTTGCATCCAGACCAGTACAAATAGGCGAAATCATCAGCTCGGACAATATGGCGGTCGCCGATATGCCAGCAGCGTTCGCTTCGGCATCCGCTGTCGCGCCAGGTGATTTTGATTATTACAACGGCCAAGTAGTGAAGCACGATATGTCACCCGGAGAGCCTTTGCTGACCCACTATGTCTCGGGCCTTGGTATTGAAAGCTTTTCAGATCTACTCGGTGAAGGCGAACGTGCCGTGACATTGCAAATCGATGAAATCAATTCAGTTTCAGGAATGACCTTACCGGGGGATATCGTTGATCTCATGTTGGTCACCGAAGTTGACCCTGAAGGAGAAAGTACCGACAAGATCACTCAAATCCAGCCACTTTTGCAAAGCGTTCGAATTCTGGCTGTGGATGACATTTCTCTGGTTTCACCCACTCAGGACTTTGTGCTTCATGGCGTTGGCAAAGGCTCCCTCGAATACTCGTCAATCACAGTCGGTGTGAAATATCAAGACGCGGCAAAGCTTGTACTGGCCAAAGAGGTCGGTGAGATAGCCTTCATGCTGCGAAACCGCTCAGACGAGCAGCGACTGGCCAAAACGATGTTCGACAGCAAACAGTTAGCGTCTGAAGTCAACAGTGAAGGGCAGTACCAGCTTTATACCTTATCCAGTACGTCCGGTGGCGGCCTAAAACCGGTAACCGTATCCATTGCAAGCCCGAGCACAAAAACGGGTGAACTCAGTCTTTTGAAATACAACGCTTCCTCTCAGGCAGTTAAGAATTAGGTGACAAGGATATGTTTTTTAAGCGCGTAAATGTGGTGGTGTTCTTGCTTGGATTGGTATTGGCTCAATCGACCTTGGCAGCACCGGCAAAACAATACATTGAGCTGTACATGGGACAGGTAAAAACCATCCAGGTTGGAAAAATTAAGCGAATTGCTGTGGGTATGGATACCGTTCTTGGTGCCAGTGTGATGGACAATGGCGAGTTGCTTCTTATCCCCAAAACTCCGGGATCCACTGAACTGCACGTCTGGAAGGCTGGCGAACGTAAACTTACGGTCACTGTGGATGTGTTGCCGGCACAAGCCAGTAAAATCCTGAAAGAGCTTCGCTCAATTTTCCGCACCTTTGAGCATGTCAGCTTCCGTCACGAGAGCGGGATCATTCTGGCAGAAGGGAAAATCCGTCCTGAGGATGCAACCTTATTCCAGGGAACGCTGGGGAAGTTTCCCGGCGTCATCTCCATGGTCAGGGCCGAGCAGATTGAAATCAAAGATATGGTCAAAATGCAGGTCAAGGTGCTTGAGATAAACAAAAACAACGGTCTGCAGTTCGGTATCAACTGGGATAATGCCATCAGTGGCCCCTCCCTGGCTCTGGTGACCAATTTCAAACCCAACGACTATTACGTATTCGGTTCTGACGGCAATAAGCTGCTGGAACTCTTTGATGGCACCCTACCTATTTCATCATCCAAAGCTTATGGTTACGGCGGCATAGCCACCGGTATTAACTCCATAATTAATCTGCTTAAGGAGCAAGGTACTGCCCGTATTTTGGCAGAACCTTCCCTCAGTACGCGCAGTGGGGAGAAAGCCAGTTTTCAATCAGGAGGTTCTTACCCACTCGCGGTGTTAAATGAGTTTGGTCAGCCCGTAGTAGAAATGCAGGACTATGGTATTCAACTGGATATTGAGCCGGTTATCGACGAACAGGGCAATATTATTTCTACCGTTCGGGCGGAAATGAGCTCCATCGACTTCTCCACCGTGGTACAGGGAGTTCCAGGTTTGCTAACACGCAATACCGAGTCGGTGGTCAATATGAAAGCTGGCGAAACGCTGGTGATTTCAGGCCTTATCAAGATGGAAGACAGTCGTAGCTACGAAAAGCTGCCACTGCTGGGGGACATTCCTATTTTGGGGGAGCTCTTCACCTCTCGTAATTTCCAGGAAGGACGCAGCGAGCTGATCATTCTGGTCACACCTACAGTAGCCAAAGTTGATGTACCGCTCCCTGAAGACATTCAGCAGAATTTGACGGAAATGGAAGGTACCGAAGTTGATGTACCGACCTCAGATTGGTTATTAGAGTGAGGTGGAGTGATGTTTCAACTGCATATTCAAACTAACAAAGGCACCCGGGTTGCAGATAAGATTTGCCAGGAAGCAAGCTGTATTTTGGGTAAAGACGACTCTTGCTTTGTACAGCTACATGGCTGGCGAATTGGCAAGGAGCACATTCGCTTCACTCGTACCGATGATGGCCTGTTTGTCAGTGAGTTAACCCCAAGAAGTGGTCTCAGGGTCAATGGCAATGCTGTCGAGACCTACGGTCCGCTGCAGCCAGAGGATTTGATTGAGCTGCACTCTTACCAAATAACGGCCAAAAATCACACCAAGCTCAAAACTAATTCCGATTCAGCTCCCGTGGCAACGGCGACGGACTTGACTGACACCGCCAAGGTGCAGGAGGTCCCGCCGCCACAAAAGCTGCAAGTAAAAGAGCCTGTTGCTGCGGATAGCGATCACTCCACTCTCGTCAGAGAATGGCGTAGCAAAATCCATCAGGAATTACTTAAACAAATGGATTTACGTCGTATAAACGTGAATACCATGACGGATGAGGAACTGCGTACTTTCACTGACACTATGATTGGCGGTATTGTGGCGCAGATGGAAGATTTTCCGGCAGAGCTCAACAGGCAAAAAGTCTCTGATCAGGTGCTCAACGAAGCGGTTGGCCTTGGTCCGCTGGAGTCTTTGTTGGCGATGGAGGACGTCAGTGAAATAATGGTGAACGCTGCCGATGAAATCTTCTATGAGAAAGCAGGACGCATTACCAAATCAGACGTGACCTTTACCGATGATCGCTCTGTGTTGGCGGCGATTGAGCGAATTGTAACACCGCTTGGACGGCGTATAGATGAAAGCTCACCCACTGTGGATGCCCGACTGAAAGATGGTTCACGGGTAAATGCGGTGATCCCCCCCATTGCGCTGAAAGGCCCCTGTATCACCATTCGTAAATTTATGAAGGAGCGACTCACCGCTCAGCATTTGGTGAATTTTAACACCCTGAGCCCAGCCATGGTGCAATTTCTGAATATGGCGGTGAAGCATAAGCAAAACATCATCATCTCTGGCGGAACCGGCTCAGGTAAAACCACACTTTTGAATGTACTATCCAACTTTATTCCGGTGCACGAACGGGTTATCACCGTAGAGGATGCCGCGGAACTCAAGTTGACCCAGAGTAACCTTATTTCACTCGAAGCTAGGCCATCAAACCAGGAGGGTAAGGGGGAAGTGCCGATTAGGGAGTTGGTGAAAAACTGTTTGCGTATGCGTCCAGACCGGATTGTGGTGGGTGAGTGCCGTGGTGGCGAAGCCTTGGATATGTTGCAGGCAATGAACACAGGCCACGATGGATCACTCAGCACGGCTCACGCCAACAGCCCCAGAGATTGTATTTCACGTTTGGAAGTGATGGTGATGATGGCTGGGGTGGATCTGCCGATTTTGGCTATTCGTGAGCAGATCTCATCGGCTGTTAACTTGATTGTACAGCAAACCCGTTTTGCCTGTGGTTCGCGCAAAATTATCAGTATCTGTGAAGTTGCCGGAGTCGAAGGCAATCGTATCCAGCTCGGTGAAATATTCCGATTCCAGCAGAACGGTTACGGCGAAGATGGCAAGGTGAAAGGGGAGTTTGTCTCTACCGGCATAGTGCCGCAGTTTTATGAAGAGCTTGCGAAACGTGGACTGGAAGTGGATATGGATATCTTTTCTCCCAGCGCCAAGGTTAAGGACTTGGCACTATGATTTCTGAAATTGCGCTGGTTGCGGCGTTTTTCTCACTGTCAGCCGGGGTCTTTACCTGGCTTTTGGTGCGGGTGGTTTCCAATGCCGCTGTCAGCTATCGGCGGAACTTCACGGCACAGGCCAAGATCAAGCTGTCAGATCTGTTCCTGACCATCGAGCCAGAAAAGCTGTTCATGCTAAACCTAGCGGCCGTGGTGCTGGTTTTCGTTTTCACTTTTTTCCTGACTGGTAATCTCATCCCCGCTGCCTTAATGGCTGTTTTAGTGGGGGCGTCTCCAGCCGTGATTTTCTCGATACTGCGAAAGCGACGGCAACAGGCCTTTATCAATCAATTGCCAGACATGTTGCAGGGAACATCGACGGCAATGCGATCAGGCGCCAGTTTGAATCAGGCTCTGGAGTCTGTTATTTCGGAATCCAGCGACCCGATCAAGCAGGAGTTTGATTTGTTCCTGCGGGAAGTGCGTGTAGGGGTGAGCTTCAACGAAGCGCTGGACAATCTTTACATGCGCATTCCGCTAATGGATCTGAACCTGGTGATCTGTGGGATGAAAATCTCCCGGGAAATCGGCGGCAATCTGGCTGAAACCCTTGAACGTATGGCAAATACCTTGCGCCGCAAATTGGAGATGGAAGGCAAGATTGATGCGCTTACAGCTCAGGGGCGAGCACAGGGCTATGTGATGACAGGACTGCCAATCTTGCTGGGATTGGTCCTGTATCAAATGGAACCGGAGCAGATGTCGCTGCTGTGGACGGAATGGTATGGCTGGGTGGTGATATCCATCGTAGTTGTACTTGAAATTATTGGATTTTTCTTTATCAGAAAAATCGTCAGCATAGATGTGTAATTGCGATGACCTTTATTATTTCATTAGCTATCAGCATCGCCATTTTCATCGGATTCATAGCCTTTGGGCGTATTGTCAGTTTTGTGAAAAAGGCCGACAGGCAATATATGGATCCGCTGCCGCCGCTGATGAGGCTCAGTTGGCCAGTAATCAATTTTCTGTCCCATTACTTCGGTGACTTACTCTCGGTGGAATACATCGAGCAAAGCAAAATTAAACTGAGACGGGCAGGTCTTGCTTACTTGGTAACGGCTCAACAGTTTTTTGCGCTTAAGCTATTGTCAGCATTCATGTTTATGCTGTTTTCCTGGCTATGCTTTCTGATGTTGGGCAAGCCTGCTGGTATCGTCCCGCTGGCGTTTTCACTGTTCGGTTTCATTTTTCCTGAAATCAATCTCAACGACCGTAAAAAGAAGGTCGAAAAGGAGATTGTGCGCCTGTTACCAGTCTATCTCGACTTCATTACTATGGCGGTTGAAGCTGGGATGAATCTTAACAGTGCTCTGATGCAGGCCGTTGAAAAGGGTCCCCCAGGGCCACTGAATCATGAGTTTCAAAAGGTGCTTCGGGATATTAAAGCCGGCGTTGGGAAAATTGAGGCACTGCGGAATATGAGCGAACGCCTGGATATTCGTGAAATACGCAGCCTAGTGTCATCCCTTTCCCATGCAGAAAAAAGTGGTTCAAGCGTGGGCGAAACCTTGAGGATCCAATCTGAGCAACGACGCACTGAACGTTTCCAGCGTGCCGAAAAGCTGGCGATGCAAGCGCCTGTAAAACTGGTGGGACCTTTGGTGCTATTCATCTTTCCCACCACCTTTATTGTGCTGTTTTTCCCTATCGCAACACAGCTGTTCGAGCTGTTTTCTAAAGGGGGATAAATGCAACTTAAATCTTTGTATTTAGGTGAACGAGCGCTGCTGAATAGGGTGTTTTTACCGCGCAGTTTTTGGCAACGCGCCAGAGGCTTGTTGGGTAAGCCGCCTTTGCTGGAGGATGAAGGTTTTTTGTTCAACGATTGCCGCGCGATCCACATGTTTGGTATGCGATATGCGTTGGATATTGTCTTTGTGGATGGCGAACTGAAGATTTGTAAATTGGTGCCTGATCTGGCGCCGTGGCAGATGGCGTACTGCGCCGATGCCGAACACACATTGGAATTGGCCTCGGGCAGTGTCGGTCGTCTGGAACTGGCGCTCGGGCAACAACTGGAATTGAGATAGTAATGAAGCTAATCGTACTGATATCACTTTGCATTCTGCTAACAGCTTGTGCCGCGGCACCGAACAAGCCACAGACCGATGTATCCTTCACTGACAGACTGAAAGTCGCCGAACAGGCCTACACAGAAGCCCGTTTCACCGACGCTGAAACCCTGTACCTACAGCTAACTCAGACTAATCCAGAGTATAAAGAGTCCTGGTTTAAGCTTGGGAATATCTATGCCCGTCAGGGACGATATGAGGCTTCGATTCGTTGCTATGAGAAGGTGTTGGCACTGGACAGTCAGGATGGCAAAGCCTGGTTTAACCTAGCAGTAGTTAAACTCAATCAATCACGGCAAATTCTGCAGCAGGCCGAACAAATTCTTGCGCCAGACACCTTGGAACTAAAGCAAATCAAGCTGTTGACGCAATCCCTTAATCAGGTTTCCAAGGGGAATTAACGTGAAACGGTATTTCAGTGGTCAAAGCCTGACAGAGTTTCTGGTGCTGATGCCAATTTTCTTCCTGGTGTTGTGTGGAATATTGGAATTTACCTATATCTATCGCGCCAAAACCACCTTGAATACTGCGACATTTGAAGCAGCCCGTGCGGGTTCTCTTAACAACGCTCAGCTTGACCCAATGCGCGAAGCACTGCGTAAAGGCATGGTGCCTTTATATATGCAGGGCGGAACCGGGACCCTGAAAATGGGAGAAGCTTATATCAAGGTCAGGCTAGATGAAGCCGCGATGAATAAGGCATCCGCAACCGTCACCATAGTTCATCCCACAATTGCCGTTTTTGACACCTTCAAAGTGAAACGTAAAACAGCCTTGGTGAACGATACTACTGATAAGGAGCGCTGGATTATTCCCAATGACAGTTTGCTCTACCGTTCAGCCAAAAAAGAAACCGTTAAAATTGCCGGAAAAAACGAAAGCCTGAATATTCAGGATGCCAACTTACTGAAAGTTAAAACACTTTGGTGCTACAAACTGAAGGTGCCGATTTTACGCGAACTCTTGGTTTCAAGCCTGGGGTGGTTTGGTTCTCCTGAGCAAAGAGCATGTAACGCGCTTGGCGCATTAGGTGGGCCGCGACTGGCGCTAAGTTCGCAGTCAACAATCAGAATGCAGTCACATATAGTATCTGATGGAAATTTGAAATAATAGGAATGGTTATGAACATCAAATCGCTTTTGGGTTTGTTTCTCTTAGGTAGCGCATTTGCCACACAAGCAGCATCACTCAGCGAATATCGGTTTAAAGGGGCAGAGCTGTTCAGCAACGAAAGTAAAGTTCTGATCAATAGAGAGGTTCCTCTTGGGCCTCTTACATTTGCCCATCAGGAAAACAGCGAACGTACTGAAGGATATTACCCTGAGAAGGCCGTGCGGATTAACGGTCAAGCAAAAGTGCGGATATTTGACTTCAGTCGACAATATTCAGCATTTAACGTAGCGCAATTGCTTGAGGATTTGTTGAATCAAAGGGGTTATGCGATTCGCTACCGTTGTCAGGAAATATCCTGTGGAGACTTAATAGGTTGGCGAGCTTCATTATCCCGCTTTATCGACGGTGTTGATAATAGTCAGCAGGTAATTGTTGCCAGTAAAATGAATAACAATCTGTCGGCCTCATATATTGTTGGTCACGTAACAGATATTGACTCCCAACCTCGTCTGGTGATGGAAGTTATCGAGACGGAGGCCCCCATAAAGAGCGCGCCGAATAAAGCGTTAACGCTTAATTTCGACGTAAACTCTGCTGAGTTAACAGAGACGCAAAAACATCAGGTCGCCAGTATTGCAGAAGTCATTCAACGTGACAGCACAGGCAAATATAAAATCACCGGGTTTGCTGATAGTCAGGGGGATGAAGCGTCAAATCTCATATTGTCCGAAGCGCGAGCCCACAGTTTGGCAAAGCTGCTGGTCGATCAGTATGACATCCCTACTGAAATAGTTGATGTGCAGGGGGTAGGTGAAGCTCATCCACTCAAAAGCAATAATTCCTTTGGTGGCCGGGCGGCAAATAGACGAGTTGAACTGATACCTGTCAGGCTGTAAATGTAACGGGCGTCGTTGATTCTATATAACCTTGAGATGAATTCTATTTCCAGAGTATTCTTTTAGCTTTAATATCAATTACTTGTAATTAGCGCACCCACGTAGTACATGGAGTGTGTTAAATGAATCAAATCCTCAAAGCGGCTTTCTTCTGCCTGTTTTGACTTAAGGATATCTAAGGCTGTTTTGGTCCGGAGCCCACGTTTATTCTCAGTTTCCAATGTTGGAGTGTCTCGGCGATAAGATGCTTATCTCGCTGACTGCTCTGTATTTGAATACATGGACGACCAAACGCTGCTCGAAGCTTTTAAGCCCTGCAGCGAACAGGTGATGCTTGACCTTAAAACAAGGACGAGCAGGCCTAATATTTTCGCACTTTCCCAGATATCTCACTTTAAAAATGTTGAGAATCCCCTAGAATAGATAGTTCCATGACAAAACCCGACAAATGAGTTGCACTCCACATGTTCGCCAATATTCTTCTAACACTTTGAATCGTTTTACATTTTTAGTTTCTGTATCGGGAAATAACTAACCTATTAGTTCCATATAAATCAGCCCATACAATATGGGCTGATTTTTTATCTACAACCGAATATTTCCATCCATCTTCATGATTCGACGTGGCGGTAATGATCTTGCATTTGATAGGACCTTGCATAAAGCGCAAATATCAATGCAGCCAAGATGGCAAAACCTGCGAAAAAAAACATCTGAAATGCGGTAATGCTGATCCCTGTCTGGGCAATTTGTTCGGTCACCGCTGGGCTTTTCACACTGACGTTCGCCAATAACACCCATAAGTTACCGACAGTCACAGATAAGGTCCAAAAACTCATGATAGTGCCTTTCATAGCTTTAGGCGCTTGACTGTAGGCAAACTCTAGCCCTGTGGCTGAAACTAATACTTCACCAAAGGTGAGCAAAGCATAGGGCACAATCTGCCAAAATATTGATAATGCTGAGCCGCCATCCATCACCAATTGAATGCTACCAACGACTATCCAACTCACTCCCGTGATGGCAATCCCTGCCCCCATTTTACGCAAAGCAGTTAACTTTATCCCCATGCGCTCAATCGCCGGATATAACACAAAGTTATTAAATGGGATCAGTAACATAACTAATAATGGGTTTAACGCTTGCATCATGGCAGGTTCAAACCATGCCGGTTTTGACATGTCATTGGCTTGCAATATCCAAGTGGACGCTTTCTGATCGAACAAAGACCAAAAGGGAGTCACTAACGCAAATAAGATTAAGATCCGTAGTACTGAACGCACCCCATCAACGGCGATATCCGGATGGATCACCCTAGCCCGTTCGAGTTGCAATGAAGCCCCTGCGCCAACAAATCCCATCACAAGCACTAACGCACAGCACAAACCAGCAACGAAACCTAAGGTTGGAATATTGACTAAGGCATACGCTGCAGAAATGATCCCAACTAAAGCTAACACTAAACCTATGTTGGCTTGACCAGCGATTTTAGTGAGCAATGCGGTACGAATAACGGGTAAAAAACCATGAGGATTTTTCGGCTCGGGTGGCATATGCACATAACGTTTGCGACCTAACCAGAAGAACACAGTTGCAATAAACATCAAGACACCAGGGATCCCAAATGCGACCGCAGCACCATAATATTTCAATAGTAATGGCATAGATAACGAGGCAAAGAAGGAGCCAAAATTAATCGTAAAATAAAACAGATCAAACGCTTTCTGCGCCAATGTTTTATTGGTTTGATCAAATTGATCTCCCATAAAGGAAGAAACCAAGGGCTTAATCCCACCCGATCCGAGCGCAATTAAAAATAATCCCGTATAAAACCCTTGAATGCTGTGTTCAAAAATAGCGAGAAACGCATGACCAACACAGTAAATTAAGCTTAACCATAAGATAGTATTGTATTTACCGAAAAAACGATCAGCAATCCAACCACCGAGTAATGGGAAAAAGTACACTCCAATGACAAAGGAATGGAACACATCCTTAGCCATAGTTCCACGTAGTTCTTCTGGAATAGACAACAAAAGTGCTGTCATCAAGAATGGGGTAAGAATATTCCGCATACCGTAAAAGCTAAAACGTTCACAAGCTTCACTGGCGATGATGTAAGGAATTTGCCGTGGCCACTGGGGCGCATTTACGGGTGTTGTCATAGAACATCCTATTATAATTATTTGATTTAAAATGAAATTAAATTGGTAAATATATTAATTTTGTATCAAGAAGCTAAAGGTAACATGTAAGCCAAACCAACATTATATAAAGGATGCAAAAACTGCAAAAATCACGTATTGCTTCTGTGGTCCGATCCACATTTCCTTTATGATGAACATAATAATAGCCATTGAGCTATCTATTTAATTGAAATTTGTTTTAAAAACAACAACACACTGAGAAATCATAATGGCAAAGATTGAAGTAATAGTTGGCACAACATTGGGCAGTGCAGAGTATGTTGCTGACGAAATGATGGCGCAATTAACGGATCAAGGGCACCAAGTTCAAGTGCATTTAACCCCAACACTGTGCGAAATCGACACCCATGCACTATGGATTATCGTGTCATCTACCCACGGCGCGGGTGATCTTCCAGATAATATCCAGCCCTTTTTCAACGAAATTACCGAACAAAAACCAGATCTCAGCCAAGTGAACTTTGCCTTATGTGCAATTGGCGACTCAAGTTATGACACCTTTTGCCAAGGCCCTGAAAAACTCATTTCAGCGATTCAAGACTGCGATGCAAAAGCCTTTGTGGATAAGATCCAGATCGATGTACAGCTTGATCCTGTGCCAGAAGACCCAGCGCTTGCATGGTTAGCACAATGGCAACAGGATATTTAAGATCGCTTATTGGATAAGGTCGAGATCTATGTACAGTTTAGATCCTATTTATCCACAATTTACTTATTTAAAGTATAAACATGTGGATAAGGTATTATTTAGATCTGATCAACCTCTGTACTATTCACACTCCGATCTGCTTAATGATCCGCCTTGTGGATAAGTAGGCGATCTATCCCCATGTTTAATGGCGTTAGATCGCGATCAGATCACAGGATCAAGATCGCGCTAATTAATGATTTATATACTTAATTTGGGTTATACACAGAAAAATGCGATCTTAATAGTAAACATAATAAGAAGATCTATATAAAGATCTTAAGATCTATTAGTCCGGATCATCTCGATCGATCAAGGTAAAATGATCATTCACCTAGCGCAAAGCAAATGCTAAAATACTCGGCTCGTACTGAGTCTCTTAGCAATTGAAGGTAGTGGCATGCATTTTCATGAACGGTTTGATGTTATTGTTGTTGGTGGTGGTCATGCCGGAACTGAAGCCGCGTTGGCTGCAGCAAGAATGGGATCAAAAACATTATTACTAACGCACAATATCGATACGTTAGGACAAATGTCATGTAATCCAGCGATCGGTGGCATAGGCAAAGGCCACCTAGTGAAAGAAATTGACGCCTTAGGTGGTGCAATGGCGATCGCAACCGATTATGCAGGGATCCAATTTAGAACCTTGAATTCAAGCAAAGGCCCAGCCGTACGAGCAACACGTGCACAAGCTGACCGTGCCTTGTATCGTCAAAAGATCCAAAACATATTACAAAACCAACCTAATTTACGTATTTTCCAACAAGCCGTTGATGACTTAATTGTTGAAAATCATCAAGTTGTTGGCGTAGTAACTCAAATGGGATTAGCTTTTGAATCTCCAGCCGTTGTATTAACAACTGGTACATTCTTAAGCGGCAAAATCCACATAGGATTAGAGAACTACAGCGGTGGCCGTGCAGGCGATCCACCAGCCATTACTTTAGCCAATCGTTTACGTGAATTACCGATCCGTGTAGGCCGTTTAAAAACGGGTACCCCACCACGTATCGATGCAAACACGATTGATTTTTCTCAAATGGCTGAACAGAAAGGCGATTCTCCATTGCCTGTGATGTCGTTTATGGGCGATGTCAGTCACCATCCAAAGCAAATTTCTTGCTGGATTACTCATACCAATGAGAAAACCCATGAAATTATTCGTGGTGGTTTAGATAGAAGTCCAATGTATTCTGGCGTAATCGAGGGTATAGGCCCACGTTACTGCCCATCGATTGAAGACAAGATCCACCGCTTTGCGGACAAATCTTCGCATCAGATCTTCATCGAACCTGAAGGCTTAAATACCAATGAGATCTACCCTAACGGGATTTCAACTAGTTTGCCTTTCGATGTACAGTTAAATTTAGTGCGTTCGATCCAAGGTATGGAAAACGCCGAAATAGTGCGTCCAGGTTATGCGATCGAATATGATTATTTCGATCCAAGGGATCTGAAAAACTCACTAGAAACCAAAACGATCAACGGGTTATTCTTCGCTGGCCAAATAAACGGTACTACAGGTTATGAAGAAGCCGGTGCTCAAGGTTTATTAGCGGGCATGAATGCGTCTTTGCAAGTGCAAGGCAAAGAAGCTTGGTGTCCACGCCGTGATGAAGCGTATCTTGGGGTGCTGGTTGATGATCTGTCGACTCTAGGTACCAAAGAACCGTACCGCATGTTTACTAGCCGTGCCGAATATCGCTTATTACTCCGTGAAGATAACGCCGACATTCGCTTAACGGCCAAAGGTCGCGAACTTGGTTTAGTCGATGACACTCGCTGGGCGGCATTTAGTCAGAAGTTAGAATCCATTGAACTTGAACTGCAAAGACTGCGTGGCCAATGGGTGCATCCAAATTCACCTTTGATCCATGCGTTGAATCCACATTTGAATACGCCGATCTCGCGTGAAGCGTCATTTGAAGAGTTACTGCGTCGTCCAGAAATGGATTACAGCAAGTTAATGCAAATTGAAGGTTTTGGTCCTGGACTTGAAGATCCACAAGCGGCTGAGCAAGTTCAGATCCAAGTGAAGTACTCTGGCTACATTCAACGTCAACAGGAAGAGATCAACAAAGCCGTGCGTAATGAGAACACAGGCTTACCTTTGACGCTCGATTACAAAGAAGTACCGGGCTTGTCGAACGAAGTGATTGCAAAGTTAAATAACCACAAACCTGAAACCATAGGTCAAGCATCACGGATCTCTGGTATTACCCCTGCGGCTATTTCAATTTTGTTGGTTCACCTTAAAAAGCGTGGCTTATTACGTAAGAGTGCGTAAAAGCTAGCTTAATCGCTGCTTAGGTCATAGAAGGGAAGCATTCAGGCTTCCCTTCATCGTTTTCGGGCTTCATAATAGCCTTCGCGTTCATAATCGTATCTTTGTTGAGGTTGCTCCGTGTTATCTGCCCAGTTAGAGGCTTATTTAGCCGAAATTAATTTGCCCGCAACCGCCGAGCAAAAAAAACAACTAATTGATTTTGTTGGCATGCTCAACAAATGGAATAAAGCCTATAACCTGACATCGGTGAGAGATCCCGAAGCCATGTTGATCCGCCATATCATGGACAGCTTAGTGGTTTCAAAACATCTACAAGGTGAACGTTTTATCGATGTAGGCACAGGACCTGGTTTACCTGGGATCCCGTTAGCGATTATGAATCCCGATAAACAATTTGTGTTATTGGACAGCTTAGGTAAACGCATTCGTTTTCAAAAACAAGTGTCCTTTGAACTAGGCATACATAACATCAGTTCGGTTGAAAGCCGCGTAGAAGCTTATCAACCAGAGCAAAAATTTGACGGCGTATTAAGTCGTGCATTTGCTTCAATCCAAGATATGCTCACTTGGTGCCATCATTTACCCGCCGAACATGGGCAGTTTTATGCGCTTAAAGGCCAGTTAAATGATGAAGAAATGCAACATATTCCAAGTGGATTTGCAGTGAAAGAAGTCATCGAACTTAAGGTGCCTAAACTCGATGAACAAAGACATTTATTGAAAATAATCAAAGAATAACAGGCTTGAAAGTGATGAGTAAATCATTTTTAGGTAAGGGCAATAAACCAGCATTTACATACAGGGTGATATTGTGGGTAAAGTGATTGCCGTGGCTAACCAGAAAGGTGGCGTAGGAAAAACAACTACTTGCGTTAACCTCGCCGCTTCGTTAGCAGCAACAAAACGTAAAGTATTATTGATCGATCTCGATCCCCAAGGTAATGCCACTATGGGTAGTGGTGTCGATAAATACGAGGTCGAAAATACGGCCTACGAATTATTGGTCGAAGAAAAAACCTTCGACGAGATCGTCATTAAAAACACTGCGGGTAAGTATGATCTGATCGCCAGTAACGGCGATGTCACAGCGGCAGAGATCAAACTGATGGAGTTTTTTGCGCGTGAAATCCGTTTGCGTAACGCGCTCGCACCGATAAAAGATCAATATGATTATATCTTTATCGACTGCCCTCCTTCATTGAACATGTTGACGGTGAACGCTATGTCAGCGGCCGACTCTGTGCTCGTGCCTATGCAGTGCGAATACTATGCCCTAGAAGGCTTAACGGCGCTGATTGATACCATCACTAAGCTTGCCGCTATGGTTAACCCTGGGCTTGGCATTGAAGGCATTTTACGCACTATGTACGATCCGCGTAATCGTTTGTCTAATGATGTGTCCGATCAGCTAAAACAGCATTTTGGTGACAAGGTATATCGTACTGTGATCCCACGTAATGTGAGGCTGGCTGAGGCGCCAAGTTTTGGTGCGCCTGCTATGTATTACGATAAATCGAGTGCCGGCGCTAAGGCGTATCTCGCGCTTGCGGGTGAAATGATCCGTCGTTCAGAACAACAAACTCAGGCTAAGCAAGCGTAAAGGATCACCATGACGTTAAAGAAAAGAGGATTAGGCAAAGGGTTAGATGCCCTACTGAGTAACAGCCATGCCGCCAGTAAAAAACACACTGACGAAGCTAATGTTGTCGATAAAAAAGAAGAGCTTATCCATCTCGATTTAGACTTATTACAACCGGGTAAGTATCAACCTCGTAAAGACATGTCTCCCGAAGCGTTGGAAGAACTGGCGCACTCTATCCGCAATCAAGGCATTATTCAGCCCATCGTTGTGAGACAAGTGGCAAACGACATGTATGAGATCATTGCGGGCGAACGTCGCTGGCGTGCTTCTCAACTTGCTGGCTTAAATAAAATTCCCTGCATAGTCAAACAAGTACCCGATGAGGCCGCCGTTGCTATCGCTTTGATTGAAAACATCCAGCGTGAAGATTTAAATGCCATGGAAGAAGCCATAGCATTACAACGTTTAATGCAAGAATTTGAACTGACTCACCAACAGGTTGCCGATGTTGTGGGAAAATCCAGAGCGAGTGTATCTAACTTGTTACGTTTAAACGGCTTAAATGAGCCAGTAAAACGTCTACTCGAGTATGGCGACATCGATATGGGTCATGCTCGCGCTTTGTTAGCAATTGAGGGAGAAGAACAAACAAATCTTGCGAGATTAGTGGCCGCTAAGGAATTAACCGTTCGCGAAACTGAACGATTAATTAATCAAACCTTAAATCCGCCTAAACAAGCCGAAACTACGACTAAAGATCAAGATGTTTGTCGTTTAGAGCAGCAGTTAATTGAAAGATTAGGTGCCAAGGTTTCTATCGCTCATAGCAGTAAGGGCACAGGTAAAATTGTAATTAACTATCAGAATCTGGCTGAATTAGACGGAATTCTTAGTAAAATTCATTAATGTCTGTAGATTAACAGTTTTTAATGTAAATTTGTGACAGATGCTAATCTTACATTTTAACTCGTTTGGCGCTAGATCACGTTAAAAGTGTTGTTTTTCCTTATCTCAAAGTTGCAATGAAGGCGTGAAAAGGTATACTTTCGCAAGCTTTTTGTGCATCGACATAAATACGGGTATTTGTCATCCGGTCATCGAAACAAAAAGTATGAATGCGGAGAGGATGAATTGAGTAAGGTTTTAGCGCGTCGTGGCCGGTGGTCAGCCTATAAATTGGTGATGATGCAGGCGGCGGTCGCTGGGGGTGCTTCAATTCTCTTTTTCGCCGTGTGGGGAGTTCAGTTTGGCTATTCTGCGTTAGCAGGTGGTTCAATCGCTGTGCTCCCTAATTTTGTATTCGCAACCCTCGCTTTCTCCCACACGGGAGCAAGTTCAGCTGCAAAAGTCATAAAGACTTTTTACTGGGGGGAAGCGGTAAAGTTGCTGTTAACCATCGCAATGTTTTCGTTTGTATTTATCAATATTAAGGTCGCTTTTATGCCGCTTTTTGTTTGTTATGTGCTGACGCTAATCGTGCATTGGACAGCTCCTTTATACTTCAAGCAAAGTTAAGTGGGATGAATCATGGCTGCAACTGGTGAAGCGTTAACACCGCAGGGCTATATCCAACATCACCTTACCAACTTAAGTGTTGGTGAAGGCTTTTGGACATGGCACATTGATTCGTTGTTCTTTTCGGTTGGTCTTGGTGTTCTGTTCCTGTGGATTTTCCGCAGCGTTGGTAAAAAAGCGACTTCCGGTGTTCCTGGCAAACTGCAATGTTTTGTTGAGATGATCGTTGAGTTCGTAAATAACAGCGTGAAAGAAAGTTTTCATGGTCGCAATGCTCTGATCGCACCTTTAGCTCTGACCATTTTTGTATGGGTATTCATGATGAACTTCATGGATATGATCCCGGTAGATTGGCTGCCTCACGCAGCAAGTTTAATGGGTATTCCATATCTTAAAGCGGTTCCGACGACTGACGTTAACATTACCTTTAGCTTAGCTATTGGTGTGTTCGTGCTGATTATTTTCTACAGCATTAAGGTCAAAGGTGTGTCTGGGTTTGTTAAAGAACTGACACTACAGCCCTTTAACCATAAGGCAATGATACCCGTCAACCTCCTATTAGAGACAGTTACTTTGATAGCTAAGCCAATTTCATTGGCATTGCGACTCTTTGGTAACTTGTACGCAGGTGAGTTGATCTTCATCCTTATTGCGCTGATGTATGGTACCAACTTGTTATTATCTACCCTAGGTGTGACTCTGCAACTGGGTTGGTTAATATTCCACATTTTGGTTATCACACTGCAAGCGTTTATCTTCATGATGTTGACCATTGTTTATTTAAGCATGGCGCATGAAGATCATTAAGGATTGCTGAAGAAATTTTAAACTAAATCATCAACTAATATAGATTTAGATACTGGAGATACAGATGGAAACGATTTTAGGCATGACAGCTATCGCTGTTGCTCTGCTGATTGGTATGGGTGCTCTTGGTACTGCAATCGGTTTCGGCTTATTAGGCGGCAAGTTCTTGGAAGGCGCTGCGCGTCAACCAGAAATGGCTCCTATGCTACAAGTTAAAATGTTCATCGTAGCGGGTCTTCTTGACGCCGTAACTATGATCGGTGTTGGTATCGCATTATTCATGCTGTTTACCAACCCACTGGGTGCAATGCTGTAAAAAACGCTTCTGTCTTAACTCTAAATAGGAGGCTGTTGTGAATTTCAACGCTACCCTAATCGGTCAGACGGTCGCCTTTATGATCTTCGTGTGGTTTTGCATGAAGTTTGTATGGCCCCCTTTGATGAATGCCATCGAAGAGCGCCAAAAAAGGATTGCTGACGGTCTAGCTGATGCTGATCGTGCGGTAAAAGACCTGGAGTTGGCACAAGCGAAAGCGACTGACCAACTAAAAGAAGCCAAGGTAACGGCTAATGAAATTATTGAGCAAGCTAACAAGCGTAAAGCTCAAATAGTTGAAGAAGCCAAAACCGAAGCAGACGCTGAGCGTGCTAAAATCATCGCTCAGGGTAAAGCAGAAATTGAAGCTGAACGTAATCGCGTCAAAGAGGATCTGCGTAAGCAGGTTGCTACTCTTGCCATCATGGGTGCTGAGAAGATCCTTGAGCGTTCTATTGATCCAGCCGCCCACAGTGACATAGTTAATAAACTAGTCGCTGAAATTTGATAAGGGAGTTGAGTTATGGCTGAATTAACCACCATCGCTCGCCCTTACGCAAAGGCAGCTTTTGACTTTGCTATTGAACAAGATGCAGTGGATTCATGGGCAGAAATGCTTACGTTTGCCGCATTGGTGAGTGAAAACGAAACCATGCAACCACTGTTAGCTGGCTCTTTAGCCAGCACTAAGCTCGCAGCACTCTTTATTAGTGTGTGTGGTGAGCAAGTCAATGTGCAAGGTCAGAACCTGATAAAGGTAATGGCTGAAAACGGTCGCTTAAAGGTACTACCTGCTGTATCTCAGTTATTTACTGAATACCGTAATGAGTGGGCAAAAGAAGTGGAAGCCGATGTGGTTTCTGCAACTGAGCTGAGCTCTGAACAACAACAGCAGATTAGTATTTCTTTAGAGAAACGTCTCGCACGCAAAGTTAAGCTGAATTGCAGCACTGACGCCGCGCTCATCGCCGGTGTAATCATTAAGACAGGAGACCTAGTCATCGATGGCTCGGTCCGCGGTAAATTATCGCGTCTGTCTGATAAGCTGCAGTCGTAATTGGGAGTTTGAGCATGCAACTGAATTCCACTGAAATCAGCGATCTGATTAAGCAGCGGATCGAGCAGTTCGAAGTCGTTAGCGAATCTCGTAACGAAGGTACTATCGTTGCGGTAAGTGACGGCATCATCCGCATCCACGGCCTAGCCGACGTGATGCAAGGTGAGATGATCGAACTGCCTGGTAACCGTTTTGCAATCGCGTTGAACCTTGAACGTGATTCTGTCGGTGCCGTAGTAATGGGTCCTTATGCTGATTTAGCAGAAGGCGTAAAAGTGAAAACGACTGGCCGTATTCTGGAAGTTCCAGTTGGCCGCGGTCTTCTTGGCCGCGTTGTTAACACACTAGGTGAGCCAATTGACGGAAAAGGACCTATCGATAACGATGGTTACTCGCCAATTGAAGTTATCGCACCAGGTGTTATTGAACGTCAGTCTGTTGATCAACCAGTTCAAACTGGTTACAAAGCCGTTGATGCCATGATCCCTATCGGTCGTGGTCAACGTGAATTGATCATTGGCGACCGTCAAACTGGTAAAACAGCGATGGCGATCGACGCAATCATCAACCAGAAAAATTCTGGCATTAAATGTGTGTACGTTGCGATTGGCCAAAAGGCTTCTACTATCGCTAACGTAGTGCGCAAGCTAGAAGAACACGGTGCTTTGGCTAACACTATCGTTGTTGTTGCAACTGCTTCTGAAGCTGCTGCTCTGCAATACTTAGCGCCATATTCTGGTTGTTCTATGGGTGAATACTTCCGTGACCGCGGTGAAGATTCTTTGATCGTATACGATGATTTGTCTAAGCAAGCAGTTGCTTATCGTCAGATTTCGTTACTGCTCAAGCGTCCACCAGGCCGTGAAGCTTACCCAGGTGACGTATTCTATCTACACTCACGTTTACTAGAGCGTGCATCACGCGTTAACGCGATTTATGTAGAGAAGTTCACTAAAGGTGCAGTAACTGGCAAAACTGGTTCTTTAACCGCGTTGCCAATTATTGAAACGCAAGCGGGTGACGTTTCTGCATTCGTACCGACCAACGTAATTTCTATTACCGATGGTCAGATCTTCCTTGAGACCGATCTGTTTAACTCTGGCCTACGTCCAGCGGTTAACCCAGGTATTTCTGTTTCTCGTGTTGGTGGTGCGGCTCAGACTAAGATCATCAAGAAACTGTCTGGTGGTATTCGTACCGCACTAGCACAGTATCGTGAGCTTGCTGCGTTCTCGCAATTTGCATCTGATCTTGACGATGCAACACGTGCTCAACTTGAGCATGGTGTGCGTGTTACCGAACTGATGAAGCAAAAGCAATATGCTCCAATGAGCGTAGCCGCTCAAGCTGTGTCTATTTTCTCAGCTGAAAAAGGTTACCTGAAGAGTGTTGAGCTGAACAAGGTCGGTAATTTCGAAGCCGCTCTGCTCTCGTTCATGAACAGCGAGCATGCTCCTTTAATGAAGCTTATCAATGATACTGGCGATTATAGCGCTGATATCGAAGCTGAATTAAAAGCTGGCCTCGACAAGTTCGTAGCAACCCAAACCTGGTAACAATGATAGAGGTGTCTTAAGACACCTCAGGTCCAGATTGGAGAGTAGAGATGGCCGGCGCTAAAGAGATTAAAACCAAGATCGCGAGTGTGAAAAACACTCAGAAGATCACGTCCGCCATGGAAATGGTGGCAGCCAGCAAAATGCGCAGAGCGCAGGAACGCATGGCTGCGAGCCGTCCATATGCGGAAAGCATGCGTAAGGTGATCGGTCACGTAGCGCAAGGTTCTCTCGAGTATAAACACCCCTATTTGGAGGTGAGAGAGGCTAAGCGGGTTGGTTACATTGTTGTAGCAACCGACCGTGGCCTTTGTGGTGGTCTGAACGTTAACCTTTTCAAGAAGGTTGTCGCAGACGTGAAAAGCTGGAAAGCCCAAGGTGCAGAATTTGAATTTTGCCCAATTGGCGCACGTAGTGTGCAGTTTTTCAAAAGCTTCGGTGGACAAGTGTCTGCTCACGCTTCAGGTTTAGGCGATGCTCCAAAGCTCGCTGACTTGATCGGGACAGTCGGTGTCATGCTAGAAGCTTACAACGAAGGCAAGCTGGATCGTCTGTACGTGGTATTTAACAAATTTGTGAATACTATGACGCAGACTCCTGTGATCGAGCAGCTGCTACCTTTGCCTAAATCAGAAGATGATGAAATTGCTCATCGTTGGGATTATATCTACGAGCCAGATCCAAAAGCACTTTTGGATACCTTATTGGTTCGTTATGTAGAATCTCAGGTTTACCAAGGTGTTGTTGAAAACATTGCCTCTGAACAAGCTGCCCGTATGGTGGCGATGAAGTCGGCAACTGACAACGCTGGTGAGCTGATTAACGACTTGCAATTGGTCTATAACAAGGCCCGTCAGGCTGCGATTACGCAGGAACTGTCGGAAATTGTTTCTGGTGCCTCTGCGGTTTAGGTTAGGTAACGAATACAAGTTTTAGAGGATTAATCATGAGCACAGGTACTGTTGTCCAAGTGATTGGCGCGGTTGTGGACGTAGAGTTTCCACAAGATGCCGTACCTCAAGTATATGACGCTCTGAAGATCGTAGGTGAAGGTTCCTGTAATGGTCTGGTGCTGGAAGTTCAGCAACAGCTAGGTGGTGGTGTAGTTCGTACCATCGCTATGGGTTCTTCAGACGGTCTGCGTCGTGGGCTTGAAGTAGTAAACTCAGGTTCACCTATTACTGTTCCTGTTGGTGCCGCCACTCTTGGCCGTATCATGAACGTATTAGGCGAGCCTATTGATGAAGCGGGTCCAATCGGTGAAGAAGAGCGTTATGAAATTCACCGTACAGCTCCTTCATACGAAGATCAATCAAGCTCTACTGAACTATTAGAGACGGGTATCAAGGTTATCGACCTTGTTTGTCCATTCGCTAAGGGCGGTAAAGTTGGTTTGTTCGGTGGTGCGGGTGTTGGTAAAACAGTTAACATGATGGAACTGATTAACAACATCGCTAAAGCCCACTCGGGTCTTTCTGTATTCGCCGGTGTAGGTGAACGTACTCGTGAAGGTAACGACTTCTACTACGAGATGAAAGATTCTGGCGTTCTCGACAAAGTGGCCATGGTTTATGGTCAGATGAACGAGCCTCCAGGTAACCGTTTGCGCGTTGCACTGTCTGGTCTGACTATGGCAGAGAAGTTCCGTGACGAAGGTCGTGACGTACTGTTGTTCGTTGACAACATCTACCGTTATACCTTAGCCGGTACTGAAGTATCTGCATTGTTAGGTCGTATGCCTTCTGCGGTAGGTTATCAACCAACATTGGCTGAAGAGATGGGCGTTCTGCAAGAGCGTATCACTTCAACTAAGACGGGTTCTATTACCTCTGTACAAGCGGTATACGTACCTGCGGATGACTTGACCGATCCGTCACCAGCAACAACCTTCGCTCACTTAGATGCGACTGTTGTACTGTCACGTCAAATTGCTTCTCTGGGTATTTATCCAGCAGTTGACCCATTGGATTCGACTTCACGTCAATTAGATCCTTTGGTTGTTGGCCAAGAGCATTATGACGTTGCTAACGGCGTGCAAACTGTACTGCAACGTTACAAAGAGCTGAAAGACATTATTGCGATTCTGGGTATGGACGAATTGTCTGATGAAGACAAAACAACTGTATTCCGTGCTCGTAAGATTGAGCGTTTCTTGTCTCAGCCTTTCTTCGTAGCAGAAGTCTTTACTGGATCTCCTGGTAAGTACGTTTCTCTGAAAGACACTATCCGTGGCTTTAAGGGTATTTTGAGCGGTGAGTTTGATCACCTGCCAGAACAAGCGTTCTACATGGTTGGCTCAATCGATGAAGTCATCGAGAAAGCGAACAAAAAGAAATAACTAAGTAGTCATACTTAGTTTTTTAAGGAGAACGGGATGGCAGCCATGACAGTACATCTTGATATAGTAAGTGCAGAGAGCAACATCTTCTCTGGTCGTGTAGCGAGTCTACAAGTGACTGGTTCTGAAGGTGAGTTAGGCATAATGCATGGCCATGCTCCTTTGCTGAGTTATATCAAACCTGGCATGGCGCGCATCGTCAAGCAAGACGGCAGTGAAGAAGTGTTTTACCTTTCAGGTGGTATTCTGGAAGTGCAACCTTCTTCTGTCTCCGTATTGGCTGATGTGGTTATGCGTGCCAAAGATATTGATGAGCAAGCGGCATTAGAAGCTAAGCGTCGTGCAGAAGCCCATATGGCAACTGCTGGCGCTGACTTCAATTATGACGCGGCTATGGTTGAGTTAGCTAAGGCTATGGCTCAATTACGTGTTGTTGAAACCATCAAGAAAAACATTGCCAGATAAGGTTATTGTTTGTGAAAAAAGGCGACCATAGGGTCGCCTTTTTTGTGGGTGTCATTTGGGTAAGCGTGTATTTGATTTCTTCTTATCACTATCCGCTTCGCTTTTCGATGTGCTTTCCGTTAAAATTGCGCCACTAATACGACCTCAGTTTTTCACCCTCTTGGGTATTTGTTCAAGGATATGGCAATGGCATTAAATGTAGTGATCTTAGCGGCTGGCAAGGGAACACGGATGCGTTCTGATCTTCCTAAGGTATTACATCCCATCGCCCACAAGAGCATGGTGCAACATGTCATCGATACCGCCCATAAAGTGGGTAGTGACGCGATTCAGTTAGTCTACGGTTATGGTGCTGACAAGCTACAAGCCAGCTTAGGTGAGCAACAACTCAACTGGGTATTGCAAGCTGAGCAATTAGGTACGGGTCATGCGGTTGCGCAAGCGAGCCCGCATATTGCTGACAATGATACTGTGCTCATTCTTTATGGCGATGTGCCGCTTATACAACAATCAACTCTTGAAGCCTTACTCGCTGCTCGCCCTGAAAATGGTGTGGCTATCTTAACGGTGAATTTAGCCAATCCTATGGGTTATGGCCGTATCGTCCGTACTCCTTGTGAAGGTCAAAAACAAGGTAAAGTCGTTGGTATTATTGAGCAGAAAGATGCTACAGCAGAGCAGCTACTGATCAACGAAATCAATACCGGCATCATGGCCGTTCCAGGTAAACAACTTAAAGCTTGGTTGAGCCGTTTATCCAACAACAATGCCCAAGGCGAATATTATCTAACGGATATTATTGCCATGGCGCACGCTGATGGTGTTGCTATTGATACTGCCCAACCACAATCTGCGATTGAAGTGGAAGGCGCCAATAACCGCGTGCAACTGGCGCAACTTGAACGCTCTTATCAAGCCCGTGAAGCCGAAAAACTGATGTTGGCGGGAGCGAACCTGCGCGATCCAAGCCGTATCGATATCCGTGGTGACGTCACCGTCGGTATGGATGTGATGATCGATATCAACGTGATATTCGAAGGCAAAGTGACCTTAGGTAATAATGTCACTATTGGCGCTGGCGCGATTTTAATCGATTGTGAGATTGCCGATAACGCTGAGATCAAACCTTACTCTATTATCGAAGGCGCTAAGCTTGGCGTTGCTGCCAGTGCTGGTCCATTTGCTCGCTTACGTCCTGGCGCAGAGCTTAAGCAAGATGCGCACATAGGTAACTTTGTTGAAGTGAAGAAAGCAGTCATAGGCGTGGGTTCTAAGGCTGGACACTTAGCCTATTTAGGCGATGCCGTTATAGGTGATGGCGTTAATATTGGCGCTGGCACTATTACTTGTAATTATGATGGCGCGAATAAGCATCTTACCGTTATCGAGGATAATGTTTTTGTTGGCTCGGACACTCAGCTGGTGGCACCTGTCACTATTGGTAAAGGCGCAACCTTAGGCGCTGGCTCAACCATTACCCGCGATGTGGGTGAAAATGAGTTAGTTATTACCCGTGTTAAACAAAAGCACCTGACGGGTTGGCAACGTCCAGTCAAAATTAAAAAGTAGTTTATTTAACTCAACTCATTATCTATAAAGCGGCCATGTGCCGCTTTTATATTTAGTCAGATTGTTGGAAATTCGATTCGTTTAATTCAGATGAAAAACAATAAAAGCCACATAATTAAGGTTGATTTAATCATGTTGTGGTAATTGCAATCTATTGGTTTTAAACAGATTTAGATTTATATCACAGCTAATTGTAAATTCGTGTAAAGAAGATTAAATAAAAACACTTCTCATTTATATTGCCTGCAATTCTAAGACGAAAGGTCTAATTGAGGTGTTGGCAATGGTATTTAAATATTCAGTTTTAGGTTTGGCCGTAGGTTCGGCATTAATGGCTATGCCAGTGTTGGCAGAGGTGGCTAGCGACGCAAATATCGAGCGCATTAATGTTACTGGCCGCACTTTTAACGATTATAAAGTGGGTACAGCATCAGGCGCCATGCGCGGTGATATTGACTTAATGGATACCCCACAATCAGTTAATGTGATCCCCGATTTTGTCACGGACGAACAGCTGGCGACTAACCTCGCTGAAGTGTTAGTTAACGATTCGAGCGTGACGGCAGGAACGACACGCTGGAACCGCCAAGTTTTTAGCATCCGTGGCTTCGAGTTAGATTCTGGTAATGGTTATCTCATCAATGGCCATCAGCAATGGTCCCATTACGTACAACCCATCGAAACCCTGCAGCAAGTTGAAGTGTTAAAAGGCCCTTCGAGCATGTTGTATGGTCAATCTGGCCCTGGTGGTTTAGTGAATATGGTCACTAAGAAACCAACCTATGATTCAATGCTTAACTTAGGTTTTGATACCGATGGCTACGGTTCTACCCGTGCACAGCTCGATGCGGGTGGCAGTTTAAACGAAGCACAAAGTATTCGTTATCGCGGTGTGTTAGTGAAGCAAGATACAAAATACTGGCGTGAGTATTCCGCTAATGATGAGAACCAAGAGCGCGATCGCTGGTTAGGTTATCTCAATATGGAATTTGACCTAAGCGACGATTTGTTACTGTCGGTTAAATACGACCATACCCAAGATAAAGCAGGTATCGATGCGGGTGGGTGGTTAGATAAACAAGGTAATGTCATTGGCGAACGTAAAACCGTTTGGGATGCGCCTTGGGCCTTTACTGACAATACAGTGTCAAACTTAGGTGCCGATCTGACTTGGCATATGAGTGACAACTGGAAAGTCAAAGCGGGTTATAACGAGCAGCAGTTTAATCGCCAACGTTTTGATTCTGCGCCGCAATATACAGAAGACCCATTCACCAAAGGCTATAGCATCAAGCCATTTGATCGTTACGACGATTGGCAGCATAAAACCGCTTATGCCGATTTCACCGGTGAATTTGCATTAGCAGGTATGGAGCATCAGTTGTTAATTGGCGCCAATTACCTAGATTATTATTATGGTCAGTATATTGATAGATACGTTGATGATGCGACTAAAGGCACTATTACAGTTGTTCCTGGCCAGCCTATAGTAAAACCCGATTTAGATTATCATCGAGATACCACTAAATATGAAAGTGAATACAAGTACTACGGTTTCTATCTGCAAGACTTGATAACCATTAACGAACAATGGAAATTGCTCGCTGGGGTTCGTTATGACGAACAGAAAAAAGATGGACTTGGTGAAAACAGCTATGCCGTATCGCCTAAATTTGGGGTGATCTACTCACCAGCGGATAACGGTAGTGTTTATGTTAACTACTCTAAGAGCTTTACACCACAAGCTGGTATTACCGACCCTTTAAATGTTAATCATGATACTAACCTAAAACCAGAATATGGCATTCAATATGAAGTCGGTACTAAGTGGGAACTGTTTGATGACAGCTTGCTATTAACTGCTGCAGTATTTGATATCACGCTGGAGAATATCTCAGTAACTGAGCTACTTACATCAAGTGACCCACGAAGTGAAGATGGAAAATACACTTCAATCACCACCCAAGGCGGTGAGCAAAAACACCGTGGTTTTGAGGTGGGAGCACAGGGCAAACTTGGTGATAGCTGGTTTGTGACATCATCTATGATGTACTTAGATGCTGAGTATCAAACTGGTGATATTCGTGAAGGTAAAACACCAATCGATGCCCCTGAATGGTCGGCAAATATTTGGACTCGTTATGAAGTGACCGATAACTTTGCGATGAACTTTGGTGCTATTTATGTGGGTGAGCGTTTTGCCGATACCAATAATACCATCAGTAAAGACAGCTATGTGCGCTTCGATATAGGTGCAGCCTACACTATGGATATCATGGGTAAAGATGTGAGCCTTCGTGCCAATGTCAGAAACCTATTCGATACTGAATATTTAGATGGTGGCAGCGATAAGATGGTGACTATTGGCCAAGATCGTAACTTTAGTGTTGCCGTCGAAGCTAAGTTTTAAATTTATTAGGTTTTAAATTCATTTAAAGCCGCTTGTCCTTAAAGGATAAGCGGCTTTTTTTATTGGCTGATGTTTAAGTTCACTATTACAGAACGATAAAAAATACGCCGCAACATGCGAAACAGTGTTTCGAATACTAGCAAAAAAGTTTCGTTTCACTATAATGCATCTTTCGAATCGAAACTTACCTGAAAGGTTTTATGAACAAACGAAACACACAGCAGCGTCGCCACAGCATAATCACCATATTGAACGAACAGGGTGAAGTGAGTGTTGATGAACTGTCGTTACGTTTTGAAACTTCAGAAGTGACTATTCGAAAAGATCTGGCTGCGCTTGAGAAAACTGGCCTGCTGCTGCGCCGTTACGGTGGCGCCGTGGCGATTCCTGACGAAGTGACCCAACAGTTTTCTGCCAAAATCGCGCCTAATAAGCTGTCTATTGCGAAAACCGCAGCGCAGCTGATCAAAGATCACAATCGCATCATTATCGATAGCGGCACTACGACTTCTGGCTTGATTGAACAGCTGAACGATAAGCGTGGGCTGGTGGTCATGACGAATGCATTGCACCTTGCCAATGCCATCCATGAACTTGAAAACGAGCCAACCTTATTGATGACCGGTGGTACTTGGGACCCGCATTCTGAATCCTTTCAAGGCCAAGTCGCCGAGCAAGTGTTGCGCTCATATAACTTCGATCAACTGTTTATCGGTGCCGATGGTATCGATCTTGAACGCGGCACCACTACCTTTAACGAGTTAACTGGCCTAAGCAAAGTCATGGCCGAAGTGTCCCGCGAAGTGATCGTTATGGTGGATTCAGACAAAATCGGCAAGCGGATCCCTAACTTAGAGTTGCCGTGGGCTAAAGTCAGTGTGTTGGTCACCGACGATCGTATCGACAAGTGTGCGCTAAAACAAATTTCAGATCAGGGCGTGCGAGTCATGCTAGCGCCCTACGCTCAATAGTGAGCGAAAAAAGCTAAACAACTTCATTTTTAATTTATAGGTAAAGACTATGTGTGGAATCGTAGGCGCCGTGGCGCAAAGGGATGTGGCTGAAATTCTGGTAGAAGGCTTACGCCGCTTAGAATATCGCGGATATGACTCCGCAGGCGTTGCCGTTATTCACAATGGTGAACTCAATCGCACGCGCCGCGTTGGCAAAGTACAAGAGTTGTCGGCTGCGCTTGAAACTGACCCATTAGCAGGCGGAACCGGTATCGCGCACACTCGTTGGGCGACTCACGGTGAGCCGAGTGAGCGTAATGCTCATCCGCATTTATCGGAAGGTGATATTGCCGTGGTGCACAACGGTATTATCGAAAACCACAATAAACTGCGCGAAATGCTTAAAGGTTTAGGCTATAAATTTAGCTCAGATACCGATACCGAAGTGATTTGTCACTTAGTACACCATGAGCTGAAAACCCATAACACTCTACTTGGTGCTGTACAAGCCACAGTTAAACAACTCGAAGGTGCCTATGGCACAGTCGTTATTGACCGTCGTGATAGTGAACGTATGGTGGTGGCTCGCTCTGGTAGTCCATTGGTGATTGGTTTTGGTCTAGGTGAAAACTTTGTCGCTTCAGATCAACTCGCCTTATTACCCGTCACTCGCTCATTTGCTTTCCTAGAAGAAGGTGATGTGGCCGAAGTGACCCGTCGCAGCGTGAGTATTTTCGACTTAAACGGTAATGCCGTTGAGCGTGAAGTCAAAGAATCTGAAATTACCCACGATGCCGGTGACAAAGGCGAATATCGCCACTATATGCTGAAAGAGATTTACGAGCAGCCATTGGCACTGACACGCACTATCGAAGGCCGTATCGCCAACAAGCAAGTGTTAGATACAGCCTTTGGTGATAACGCTGCTGAGTTCTTAAAAGATATCAAACACGTGCAAATCATCGCCTGTGGTACTAGCTACCATGCGGGCATGGCGGCACGTTACTGGTTAGAAGATTGGGCTGGCGTATCGTGTAACGTCGAAATTGCCTCTGAGTTCCGTTACCGCAAGTCGCACTTATTCCCAAATAGCCTATTGGTGACGATTTCACAATCTGGTGAAACTGCTGATACTTTAGCGGCCATGCGCTTAGCGAAAGAAATGGGTTATAAAGCCACATTGACGATTTGTAATGCGCCTGGTTCATCACTGGTTCGCGAATCTGACATGGCTTACATGATGAAAGCCGGCGCAGAGATTGGCGTGGCATCCACTAAAGCGTTCACTGTACAGCTTGCTGGCTTGTTAATGTTGACTGCGGTGATCGGTCGCCACAATGGTATGTCTGATCAAATGCAGGCCGACATTACTCAAAGCCTACAATCTATGCCAGCTAAAGTGGAACAAGCTTTAGGCTTAGATGCTGCGATTGCTGAATTGGCGGAAGATTTTGCCGATAAACACCATGCATTATTTCTTGGTCGTGGCGATCAATACCCGATTGCGATGGAAGGCGCGTTAAAGCTGAAAGAGATTTCTTACATTCATGCTGAGGCCTATGCCTCTGGCGAATTAAAACACGGCCCATTAGCGCTTATCGATGCCGATATGCCTGTGATTGTCGTTGCGCCAAACAATGAATTGCTCGAAAAACTGAAATCGAATGTTGAAGAAGTGCGTGCTCGTGGTGGACTCATGTATGTGTTTGCCGATGTGGATGCCGAGTTCGAGTCGGATGACACGATGAAAGTGATACCAGTGCCACACTGCGATATCTTTATGGCGCCGCTGATTTACACTATTCCGCTACAGCTATTGTCGTACCATGTTGCGTTGATCAAAGGTACCGACGTGGATCAACCACGCAACCTAGCAAAATCTGTAACAGTAGAATAAATATAAGCATTTAAATAAAAACCGCCTTTATTGGCGGTTTTTATTTAGATTCACAACAAAACGACGCTTAACTTACAGCAATAGTAAATGCTGGTGGCTTAGCTTTCTATGCTGGAATGGCATCTAGCTCGTGCTGCTTTTTTGCCTCAATGCGTTTCCATACTTTGTCGTGGAAGTAAAACACCACAGTGTTAATCGCGGGTTCAACTAAGGCCACTGCGCCGCCGACGATCACACTGCCGGTTAATAAATAGGTTACGGTAAAAGCGACGCTAAAATGCAGTACGGCAAAAGTGAGTGTCTTAGTCATGATCTTGTCCTCTAAATAGGCTCCCAGCAGGAATGCCTATATGATAACAATTCTCATTAAAATTAAAAGCCGTGTTTTCAGATTAGTTTAAACGGTTTTATCTATTTATCCGTTGTAAAAAACATAAAGCCCTCACTCAGGAGGGCTTTGGGTTGCTAGCAGTAAAGTAAAGCGCTGCTAATAAACTAGTAATGCCAAGGGAAGGCGGAGAAATCTTGATCGCGTTTCTCGAGGAAGGCATCGCGCCCTTCCTGCGCTTCGGCGCTCGCATAGGCTAAACGCGTCGCTTCACCGGCGAATAATTGCTGGCCGACCATACCATCGTCAGTCATGTTGAAACCGTATTTAAGCATACGCATAGCCGTAGGCGACTTAGAGTTAATCTCTTTGCCCCACATTAATGCCTCGGTTTCTAGCTCTACATGGGGAACGGATTTATTGACCATACCCATGTCGAAGGCTTCATCGGCGCTGTAGTTAAAACCACAGAAGAAGATTTCGCGGGCACGTTTTTGACCTATCATCTTGGCGAGATAAGCGCTGCCATAACCTGAGTCGAAGCTCGCTACGTCGGGATCAGTCTGCTTAAATATCGCATGTTCTTTCGAGGCTAAGGTTAAGTCGCACACTACGTGTAAGCTATGGCCGCCACCTACCGCCCAACCCGGCACAACGGCGATGACCACTTTAGGCATAAAGCGGATCAAGCGTTGCACTTCTAATATATGTAACCGTCCCATTCTGGCTTGATCGGCTTTACCTTCTTCGGCGCCTTCATATTTATAGCCATCTTTGCCGCGAATACGCTGATCGCCACCCGAACAGAACGCCCAGCCACCATCTTTTGCCGAAGGACCGTTACCCGTAAGCAGTACACAACCTACATCAGACCATTGGCGCGCATGATCGAGTGCGATAAATAACTCATCAACGGTTTTAGGTCGGAAGGCGTTGCGGCACTCAGGGCGGTTAATGGCAATGCGAACTGTGCCGTGGGCTTTGGCTCTGTGGTAGGTGATGTCGTCAAATTGAAATCCACTGACTTCATCCCATAAGGTGGGATCAAAAATGTCTGATACTTGTTGGGTCATGATTTATAGGCCTTTGTGCTGTAATGCTTCAAAGGCTAGGCGGAATCATATATAAGGTCAATCACCAAAGCCTAAAGCTTAGCGCTATATAGCAAAATCCCGTTTGCCTATGAGTCCGCGATGGTTAGAGGTGATCACAGAGATAAAGCTGATTATCTTTACTGAACACTGGATGTTCAGGCGCCCTAGTGCCGCAATAATTAGCTTTAAAGTCGGCAATAGACTCGGGTGTCATGGGTATCTGATTAAAGGCTTCGAGTTCTAATGTTGATAAACGCTCAACGATGTCGGTTCTTACCTTAGCCAATTGATGGTCAATTTTTATGATCTTTGTTCCCGTCATAGAGTCAACTTTATTCTCTATTTTTTTGACCATAGCCTCAGTCTTTGCAATAGGAGCATCTAATTTATCTGTTTCTGTGTATAAGTAATACAAAGCACCCGCGAGTAGCGCCAATATGAGCCAACCTTTCATCTTTTAGTCCAACATAAGTGAATAACCATTAAGAATATGGGTATAATAAGCTAGTTTTCGTCCAATATTAAAGCAGTAAAAGGCTGTAACGATGAACTCAGAATCTAACAACAAGGACTATTCGAAAACCAATCGAATTAAGATTCACCAGCCAGATGCGAGTAAAGCGGATCGCTTTAACCCTCGTAATCGGATTTATGTCCGAGCAATCGACGGTTTGTGGAGTAGCTTACGTCGCCGTATGGGCTGGATTGCCATGTTATTTTTCCTGCTTTTACCTTGGATCCCTTGGGGCGACCGTCAAGCTGTATGGTTTAACTTAGGCGAACAAAAGTTTCACGTCTTCGGTTTAACGATTTGGCCGCAGGATCTCACCTTGCTCGCAGCGTTGTTTATGATAGCTGCCTTTGCGCTGTTTTTTGTGACCACCTATCTTGGCCGCGTTTGGTGTGGATACACTTGCCCCCAAACAGTATGGACCTTTATGTTCATCTGGTTCGAGGAAAAACTTGAAGGTGCGCGCAATAAACGCATTAAGTTAGATCAAATGCCATGGAGCTTTGACAAACTCTGGCGTAAAACGGCAAAACATACGGCTTGGTTATTGCTCTCACTGATGACGGCGATGACCTTTGTGTCCTATTTCGTGCCGAGCCGTGAAGTTTATGTCGACGTCTTTACGCTTAATGCTTCTGGCGGTATCTACTTCTGGGTCGTGTTCTTTACACTTGCTACATACGGCAATGCGGGTTGGATGCGTGAAATCATGTGTATCCACATGTGCCCTTATGCGCGTTTCCAAGCGGCCATGTTCGATAAGAATACTTTTATCGTGGGTTACGATACTAAACGTGGTGAGACTCGTGGTCCGCGTTCGCGTAAAGATGACCCCAAAGAGCTAGGCCTTGGCGACTGTATCGACTGTGACTTATGTGTGCAGGTATGTCCTACTGGTATCGATATTCGTAACGGTCTGCAATATGAGTGCATTAACTGCGGTGCTTGTATCGATGCCTGCGACCAAACTATGGATCGTATGGGTTACGAGAAAGGGCTTATCAGCTATACCACTGAGAACAAGTTAGAAGGTATAAAGCAAAAAGTACTGCGACCTAAGCTTGTCGGTTATGGCGTGGTATTGATGGCGATGATATTAGTCTTTATATACTCCAGTGCGACCATAGCACCTGTGCGTATGGACATCATTCGTGATCGTAACCAGCTCTATAGAGAGAATAACCAAGGTTTGATTGAAAACACCTTCACCTTGAAGATTCTTAATAAGACTGAGCAATCCCACGAATACACTATGAGTGTCGAAGGATTGGACCACTATAAATGGTACGGTCCAACTTCGGTCACAATTGCGGGTGGTGAAGTATTAACGTTACCTATAAGTGTCGGCATCGATCCGGTTGAGCTTTCTCGTTCAGTTACTGACATCGAGATCAAAGTGAAAACCCATATCGACGGTGAAGAAGTCGAAGTTGAGCAAGAAACTCGCTTCTTCAGTCCATAAATAACAGTATTTATGATGATCTAATTGAGTGAGACTCATAAAGATTGCCAGACTTAATCGAGATAAAGGGGCTTTTTAGCCCCTTTTTTATACGTATCGTTTGATAAGTAAACGTCTAAACCATTAATCGTTATTTTCCTACAAAAAGCCCTTGCGCACTTTCTCAATCTCCCTATAATGCGCATCCACTGACACGGCAGACAGCGAAAGCAAGCTGGCGAGTTAGATTGAATTGAATGGCTTACTCTCTGTTGAGAATGGCAATTAATTCAAGCGCAGCAAGAAGTTGAAAAAACTCCTTGACGCGAAACGGGAAATGCGTAGAATACGCAGCCCTAGCCAACTGGACGCGTTCGGCGCTCAGTGTGGTACTCAGGTCCTCTTACGGATATTGAGTTGCTCTTTAACAAGATAAAACAAGAAATCTGTGTGGACACTCACAGGTGTTGAGTTAATCGAAACTGCTAACCTTCGGGTTGGCAGTCAAAAATTTAAATCAATGTAACAATGAGTGTTCATAGCAATATGTACAGTTTGTTTTAGCCCTTCTTTTATAAGGAGTGCGAGAAACAAAAAAATCAGAATTCATTGAGCCGCTGAAGTCGTAAGACGGAA